>NZ_OY781107.1:600000-815306 GCF_963676475.1 uncultured Celeribacter sp.
TCTGTTCTGGTCTAATCCAGCGGGAAAACCCGGTTGGCAAGCCCGGCTCTTGTCGCCTCTGTCCGCGCTCTACGCAAAGGCGACGGCCAAGCGCCTCAAAAAGCCCGGCTATCGCGCCTCTGTGCCGGTGATCTGTGTCGGCAACATCAACGCAGGCGGGACAGGCAAGACGCCCACCACCATCGCCTTGGTGCAGCGGTTGATCGAACGCGGGCACACCCCGCATGTCGTCTCGCGCGGTTATGGCGGCAAGCTCGAAGGCCCGGTGCGTGTCGATGAGCGGGCTCATAGCGCCGATGATACCGGTGACGAGCCGCTTTTGATCGCGGCCTTCACGCCAGTTTGGGTCGCCAAAGACCGCGCCGCAGGTGTGCGCGAGGCCGAAAAGGCTGGCGCCGACGTCATCCTGCTCGATGACGGCATGCAGAATCCATCCGTTGAAAAGGACCTCACGCTCGTTGTGGTCGATGCCCATCGTGGCTTTGGCAATGGACGTGTGTTGCCCGGCGGGCCTTTGCGCGAACCTGTCTCTGTCGGCATGGCACGTGGCGATGTTCTGATCTCGATCGGCGATGCCGCCGCACAGGAGCGGTTTACGTCGAGTTGGGCCGGATTGGTGTCTATTCCACGCGCTCAGGCGACCTTGCAACCGCTGCCCACCGGGCTCGATTGGCAGGGACTTCAGGTCATGGCATTTGCCGGGATCGGGCATCCCGAGAAGTTCTTTCAAACGCTTCGTGAACTGGGCGCCGATCTACTGCGGACTGAGGCGCTTAAGGATCACCAGCCCCTCTCCATTCCGCTGATGAAAAGGCTCGAAATCGAAGCCTTGGCCTTAGGCGCACAGATGGTCACAACAGAAAAAGACGCGGTGCGTTTGCCCCGCGCTTTTCGTATGAAGGTGGTCACCCTGCCCGTACGGCTCAATGTCTCCGACTGGTCAGAGATTGATGCGCATTTGAGCCGTTTGGGGCTAAGTTAGGGTCTTAGCCCTCGAGTTTCGCGTCCAAAATTTCCTTGAGATCCGCGTAGCTCATGTTCGAATGTTTCTCACCATCGATCACCAGCGTCGGCGTGGCCTTGATGTCGTATTCTTCGACCTCTTTGGTGAATTTCGCATAGAGCTGTTCCGCCATTTCGCCGTCATTCAAACAGGCGTCGAGGTTCTCGTCGGTCAGGCCGGCACGCTTGCCGATCTTGCGCAGGTTTTCGACGATTTCCATCGTGTCTTTGCCACCCGCAAGCCACTCGGCTTGTTCGTCGAACAGCATCTTCTGCACACCGAAATAGCGCATTTCACCACCACATCGCGCAACCATCGAGGCCCAAAGGCCGAATTTGTCAAAGTAGACTTCGCGATACACGAACTTCACCTTGCCGGTGTCGATATAGTCTTTCTTCAACGGCTCGAACACGGCTGTGTGGAAAGTCGCGCAATGCGGGCAGGTGTAGGACGCGTATTCGATCAATTCGATCGGCGCATCTGCGTCCCCCAGGACCAGATCGGCGATCCCGGTGCTATCGGCCTCCTGAGCAGCTGCCGGGGACACGATGAAATTCGTGACGGCAGAGGGGTTCAGCAAAAGCGCGCCACCGAGTGTAGCCATGGCGGTGGTGATCATGAAGGTGCGGCGGTTCATCAGTTTTCCTTTGTTGTCGTGCTGTGCCGGGTCAGGAATGTCCCGGCGAATTTCTCAAGCGCCTGACGCAGAGCCTTATCATGAACCCCATCGGCGAGGGATTTGGCCTGCGCCTGGGCCTCCGGCGTCACTTGCGGTTTGGCTTTGTTTTTTGGGGCCTCGAAGACGGCGCGTCCCTCAGAAAATCCCATCGGAGCAGTTTGTGTGATGCGAATGTGGCTGATGGCATTGTGGCCATAGACGGCATTCACACGGTTGCGAATCTTTGGAAGTTCGGCCTGAAGCATCGGCGCATAGGCCCCGGTGGTCAAAAGCGTGAGCGTAGCGCCGAAACCGCCCTTGGCGTAGGACACTTTGACGGGGCGCGACATGGTCGCGATCTCCGGTCCGACGCTTTCTTCCCAATGGGTGAGCAGCTTGGATTGTGAAAATCCTCGGGATTCGGACGCTTCCTGAATACGGCGCTGCAAAAGACTGGCGGTTCTCTCGAACCCCTTCTTGCGTCTTTTTACATATGGTTGCGCCTCGGTCATGATTTCCCGTCTGGTTTCTCTGCTTGTGGACTCTATTCTATTGCCATAGGCGCAACACGCCAGAAGAAAGCAGATGACAGGACCTAAAGATTGCGTGACGACATGAAACACGGCGATATCGCGGCGCAACTTTTGGACTGGTACGATGTGCATGCGCGCGATTTGCCTTGGCGCATCTCGCCCGCGGACCGCGTGCTTGGCGTCATCCCCGATCCCTACCGGGTCTGGATGTCGGAGATCATGTTGCAACAGACAACCGTGGCCGCCGTGAAATCCTATTTCGAACGTTTCACCACGCTTTGGCCCACCGTCATTGATCTCGCGAATGCGGAAGACGAGGCGGTCATGGGCGAATGGGCGGGCCTTGGGTACTACGCCCGGGCGCGCAATCTTTTGAAATGTGCCCGCGTGATCCGGGATGACTATCAGGGCGAATTTCCCAAGATTCGTGTCGAATTGCAGACCCTTCCCGGTATCGGTCCATATACCTCTGCGGCCATTGCCTCAATCGCCTTTGATCAGTCCGAGACGGTCGTGGACGGCAATGTCGAACGGGTCGTGTCGCGCCTGTTTCGGGTCGAAACACCGCTTCCCGCTGCCAAGCCTGAACTGACCGAATTGGCCGACAGATTGACGCCCAAAGAGCGTCCCGGCGACTATGCGCAGGCGATGATGGATTTGGGGGCGACGATCTGCACCCCGAAATCACCGACCTGCGCGATCTGTCCGCTGATAGAGAATTGCGGAGCCCGAAAAGCCGGAGATGCGGCTCGATTCCCGCTGAAAACACCCAAAAAACCGAAACCCACCCGGCATGGCCATGCCTATGTCGGGCGCACGTCGCGGGGCGAATGGGTTTTGCAGAAGCGGCCAGAGAAGGGTCTTTTGGGCGGTATGTTGGGCTGGCCAGGCACCGAATGGCAGGAAGAACATCCCAAAGAGGCGCCTTTCGAAGGGGGGTGGATCGAGCTTGGCGAGGTGCGTCATACCTTCACGCATTTCCATCTGATCCTCACCGTGCATGCCGCGAAGGATGTGACAAATCCGCCCGAAGAGCTCGCGTTGAGGGGTCCAAACGCCTTTCGCGCCTCCGATCTTCCGACCGTGATGCGAAAGGCGTTTGACCTCGCCCACCGGAGCCTAGAAGATTAGCGCAAGACGCGCTGGTCTTTGGGAGTTTGATCCGATGAATTTGGCCCAAATCAGTTTCCGAAATGCGATCCCCTTTTGGCTGTCGCTGACCCTTGTGCCCTTGATCTGGCTGGGGGCGATTGTCGGCGGCTGGACCGTGATCATCGTCCCGCTTTACGCTTGGTACATGTTCGGATTTCTCGACGGAATTTTGGGTCTCAACACCGACAATCCAGACCCGAACACAGCCGAAAGCGAGCTTTTCTGGTATCGCGCCATCACGATCATCTGGTTCCCGGTGCAATTCGTGAACATCTTTGGGCTGATCTGGTTTGTGACCCATACGGATCACCTCTCTGTGCTGGAAACCCTCGTGGTGTTCTTTGGCCTCGGCGTGTCTTCGGGGACAACCGGCATGGTCTATGCCCATGAGCTTTGCCATCAGCGCAACAATATGGAGCGTTGGCTGGGTGATCTATTGTTGGCCTCTGTCCTTTATTCGCATTTCCGCACCGAGCATTTGCTGGTCCATCACAAACATGTCGGCACACGACGCGATGCGGTGACGGCGCTCTATAATGAGGGATTTCATCATTATTTCTTCCGGGTGTTGCGTGAATGTCCACGCTCAGCCTGGGAGGCGGAAAAAGCTCTGCTCGCGCGCAAAGGCTTGTCGGCCTGGCATCCGCGCAACCCGCATTTCCGCTATTGGACGCTACAGATCCTGATGCTGATCTTTGCCACGCTGATCGGCGGTGTGCCGGGGCTGTTGCTCTTTGTCTGGCAGGCCATCGTGGCGATTTGGCAGCTGGAACTCACCAATTACGTCGAACACTACGGCCTCACCCGGCGGCATCTGGGCGAGGGCAAATACGAGCATGTGAAACCGCACCATAGCTGGAACGCAGCGCATATGGCGACGAATTGGTTGCTGATCAATCTGCAACGCCATTCGGATCACCATTACAAACCCGACCGTCGCTTTCCGCTCTTGCAGAATTACGACGAGACCGAAGCGCCGCAGCTGCCCTACGGTTATACTGTCATGGGCGTGGCTGCGATGGTGCCGCCCGTCTGGCGCCGGATGATGAACCCGAAAGTCAAAGCCTGGCGCCAGCTCTACTATCCCGATCTGGCGACATTTGCCGATTGGGAGCCCTATAAAAACGGCACCAATCCCCTGCCTCGGCTCTAATCCAAGTCAAACTGGGACAAAAAAAGCCCCGCTGATGAGACAGCGGGGCAGAAGGTGGTGCCGCGAAGTCAGGCCGCAGGCACCAGGCGGTAACTTTGAATTTTATTGAAAGGCTTACTGCATCTCCGCGCGGATTTGCTGGCGCAGCACGTCAATCGGGACGTGTTTGCCATCGCGCTTGAAAGTCCAATAGGTCCAGCCGTTGCAAGAGGGCGCACCTTCGAGGTGCGCGCCGACCTGATGGATCGAGCCCTTCACATCATTGGCGACCAGCGTTCCGTCGGCCCGCACTTTGGCAGTACGACGACCGTTCATGGAGACGAGCTCCTCGCCCGGACGCAGCATTCCACGTTCGACAAGCTGACCGAACGGCACACGCGGCTCGGCCCGTTTCGAGGTGGAGACACGCAGCGCGTCCTTGTCGAATTTGCGCACGGAGGCGATGCGTTTGGCGGCCACCTCACGGTATTTCTCTTCGCGCTCGATGCCGATGAACTCACGGCCGAGCATCTTGGCGACCGCGCCGGTGGTGCCCGTGCCGAAGAACGGATCGAGGATCACGTCGCCCGGATTGGTGGTCCCGACGATCACGCGGTGCAACAGGCTTTCGGGCTTTTGCGTCGGGTGAGCCTTGTCGCCATTGTCGTCCTTCAGGCGCTCGCCACCGTTACAGATCGGCAGAACCCAGTCAGAGCGCATTTGAATGCCCTCGTTCAGAGATTTCAGCGCTTCGTAGTTAAACGTGTATTTCGCGGCCTCTGCCTTCGACGCCCAGATCAGCGTCTCATGCGCATTCGTCAGGCGTTTGCCGCGGAAGTTCGGCATCGGATTGGATTTGCGCCAGACGACGTCGTTCAAAATCCAGTAGCCCTGATTCTGAAGCTCGGCGCCGAGGCGGAAGACGTTGTGATAGGATCCGATCACCCAGATCGCGCCATTCGGTTTGAGAATGCGACGCGCGGCCTTGAGCCACTCGCGGGTGAAATCGTCGTAAACCTTGAAGCTGTCGAACTGATCCCAAGCGTCATCGACCGCATCCACTTTGGAATTGTCCGGACGGTGCAGATCGCCCCGAAGTTGCAGGTTATAGGGCGGATCGGCGAAAATCAGGTCGACGCTTTCCTCGGGAAGCGCGTTCATCACCTCGATGCAATCACCAGACAATATCTCATTGAGCGGGAGCGAATTCGCCCCCTTACGGATCGTTGTTTTCATCTTCTGCCTCATAGCGCGCCCCTTATGGGACGTCGTTTTAACGCGTCATTTTTGACGTCATTTATGGGTCTCAAGATGAGTCATTGCTGATTCTCAGTCAATTTCTTTTTCGAATCAGTCACTTACGTTTTGTCTTGATACAATATATTGTGTATAGGTTTGAACGAACGTCTATGGAACGGGGTCACACCAAAATCTCGCAAGCCTTCGAGATGCGCTTTGGTCCCGTAACCTGCGTTTTTCTCCCATGCATAGCCGGGGTACTGTTGCGCCAAATCCACCATGAGGCGATCGCGCCATATTTTGGCCACAATTGAGGCCGCCGAAATCGACAAAGAGCGCGCATCGCCTTTGACGATGGCCTCGGCATCGAGCCCGAAGGCGGGCGGCACCTTGTTGCCATCGACCAGCACGTAATCCGCCTTGACCTTGAGCCCTGCCACCGCACGCTCCATCGCCCGCAAGGACGCCTGAAGAATGTTGATCTCGTCGATTTCCTCTACGGAACACGACGAGATGGAGACATCGGCCTTGGCGCAAATCTCAGTATAGAGCGCTTCGCGCCGTTTTGCCGTCAGGGCTTTGGAATCGTTGAGCCCTTCGGGGATGTGCGCCGGGTCGAGCCAGACGGCAGCGGCCACCACGGGACCCGCCAAGGGGCCACGCCCCACCTCATCCACGCCAACGATACGGGTGTAGCCACGCCGCTGGGCGGCCTGTTCGAAACTGTAATTAGGGATCGGTTTTGTCATACCCCTGTGAAGCCGAAGCCAGAGAGAGGCGCAAGAAAAAAGCGGATGGGACGCATGAACCCACCCGCCAAGTTGACGCGACACATGGGGACGTGAAACCGCGTATCTGCTCGATTTTTATAACTCAGCGACGTGCGTAGTCCTGGTCGCGAAAACGATCACGATCACGATCACGATCACGATCACGATCACGGTCGATGCGATAGCCGAAATTACTCAGGCAACCGACATCATAGGCCTCCCGCTTCCCATGACGGGTATGCACGCGCGTCTCACAGGCGCGCGGCAAGCGGACACGGCTTTGACGGGTTTCCCGCTCGACACAATTTTCAAGAACCACCAGCCGGTGTTTATTGCCTCGGCCCGCGCTCATCACGCATGTGTTCGGGATGCGGAAATCATGACCCCAATCGTTTCCGGGTCGACGCTGATCGTGATGAGGTGGCTGTGTGACTTTGACTTTGTCGTCCCCCTTGTTCTCCAACGCCTTGCCAATCACGAAAAGGGTCACAAGTCCGCCCAGAGCCAAGGCCAACTCCTCTTCTCCGGCGCGCGCCGGTGCGGCGGAAATGCCAGCGGTGGCCATGGAAAGCGCAAGCAGCCCTGCGGTGAATTTGGTCAGTCTCATCGGTCGTCCTTTCAAAGCCTGCGGCCCGCCTTTTTGTGGGCTGAGCACGGTGATGGGACGGTGATGGCCGGATTTGGGAAAATCGCTCAATAACAGCGGACTGTCATTGGATAACAGGTGGCAAAACCGGCTTTGCTATTGAATAACATCCGCGAAACTCACAGGATCGCGAGCATGAAAAAGCACCTTCTCCCCCTCATGATTGCGCTCGCCACCCTGCCCGGTCTGGCCAGCGCCTCCTGTTACGCCAGCTACAAAGCCAAGCGTGACAATCCGCTCAAGCTGCACTTCGGCGTGGCCGAGGTGGGCGACCAGCACTGCTCGAAAAAAGCGGCGGCACAGGCGATTGGGCCGCGGCTTGAGAAAGAGGGCTGGCATCTTCTCTCCATCGTGGCGATGATCCCCGAAGAGAAACTGGGCGAGGTCAAAGCCGATGCTGGCGACTATTTCCTCCGATACTGACAGCCGCAAAGTGTCGCGTGTGGCGATCTACGGCATCGTGGCGATTGTCACGATCCTGTTGATCGCCGCCGTGTTGTTGTTTTTGAACCTGCCGGACGCGAATGCGTTCAACGCGCGGGTCGAGCGGATTTTTGTCGAAAACGACCTGACCACACAGGCGGAAATCAAATTGCTCGAAATCCTCGCGCAATCGGGAACGTCCTTTTCCGGTGTGCTCAATTCCTACCGCATGGTAATCTTTGTGCTCCTGGTCTTTGCGACTGCTTTGCTGATCGCCGCTCTCGTCTTTCTCGTGGTGATCATCGCGCTGAACAAGCGGATGAGCGAGATCGAAAAACGCGGGATCGAGGTCTCTTCGCTCCTGATCTCACGCGCGGAGAACACGGTCTACCTGAACAACATGGAATTCAAACTGACCCCTGCTGCCATCGAAACCCTCTCCGTTCTGGCCGAAGCGCGTCTTGATGACGACGTCCTGTCCGGCGCCGAGATCGAAGCGGTGATTTCCGGCCGCCATGCGGCGGACTGCGACGAGGCTGCTGGGGCGACCCGGATCAAGCGCCTGCGCGACACGCTTGGCAATCAGATGGTCAGTGAGCTTTTGGTGAAAAACATCGCGCGCAAAGGCTACATGCTGTCCTGCCCGCGCGATGTGATCAAGATGGTCTAACGAGAATCCAAAGTTTCGAGGCAGAACATCCGCCCCGAAACTGGCTTCACATGACGCCTAAACTCACGCGTCCAGATTTTCGACGTTGAGCGCGTTGTCTTGGATGAACTCGCGACGCGGCTCGACAACATCGCCCATCAGCTTTGTAAAGATGTCATCGGCTTCCACGAAATCTTCGATCTTCACCTGCAAGAGCGTGCGCGCCTCCGGGTCCAAAGTGGTTTCCCACAGCTGATCCGGGTTCATCTCCCCCAGACCTTTATAGCGCTGAATCGAAAGACCTTTTTCACCCTCTTCCAAGATCGCATTCAAAAGGTCGATGGGCCCGTAAATCGCGGTTTCGCGATCCTTGCGGACCAATTTCGACGGATCGGTGTAACGCCCATCCGTGGCCTTGACCTCTTGGTTGATCCGACGCGCTTCGCCACCACGAAGGATCGCACCATCAAGCGTGCGGACCTCTTCGACACCGCGCAGAACGCGGGTCAGACGGATGCCGACATCCTGTGTCGGACGGCCGGACCAGCCGCGTTCATATTCCACCGCGATCATGTCGAGACGCTTGGCCACAATCTCAGCCGTGCCCGGCAGATCACTGTCCACACGCCCCGGTTCGAACGCGCCGGCAAGCGCCGCCTGTTCCAGGATGTGACGCGGATAATGGGTCGGAAAGGCTTCGAGGATGCGTTTGAAGCTCCGCGCGCCCTCGACAACCCGCGCAAGATCGGCGCCCGCAATCTCTTCGCCGGATTTGAGACGCAGCACGGCACCTTCGACGCCCTGCTGGATCAGGTAATCTTCCATCGCGCCCTGATCCTTGAGGTAGACCTCCGACTTGCCGCGCGCCACTTTGTAGAGCGGCGGTTGGGCGATAAACAGGTGCCCGGCTTCGATCAACTCCGGCATCTGCCGGAAAAAGAACGTCAGCAGCAACGTGCGGATGTGTGCGCCATCGACGTCAGCATCGGTCATGATGACGATCTTGTGGTAGCGCAGTTTTTCGAGCTTGAACTCATCGCGCCCGATCCCCGTGCCAAGCGCCATGACAAGGTTGCCGATCTCTTGCGAGGACAGCATCCGGTCAAATCGCGCGCGTTCCACGTTCAGGATTTTACCTTTGAGCGGCAGGATCGCCTGTGTCTGACGATCACGCCCGGTTTGCGCGGAGCCACCAGCGGAATCCCCCTCGACGAGGAAGACTTCGGTCTTGCTTGGGTCTTTTTCAGAGCAATCTTTGAGCTTGGCGGCGTTGAAATCCATGTCGAGCGCGGATTTGCGACGCGTGAGTTCGCGGGCTTTGCGCGCCGCTTCACGGGCCAGAGCCGCCTCGACGATCTTCGAGACGATCATCTTCGCCTCATTCGGGTTTTCGTCCATCCACTCGGTGAGTTTTTCGCTCACGAGGTTCTCGACCGCGGGGCGCACCTCGGAGGACACAAGCTTGTCCTTGGTCTGAGACGAGAATTTCGGGTCCGGCACTTTGACGGACAAGACACAGGTCAGACCCTCACGCGCGTCATCGCCCGTAAAACTGACCTTTTCCTTTTTCGCAATCCCGCTTTCCTGCGCGTATTTCGTCAAGGTCCGGGTCAGCGCGCCACGGAAGCCCGCGAGGTGCGTGCCGCCATCGCGTTGCGGGATGTTGTTGGTAAACGGCAGGACGTTCTCGTGGTAGCTGTCATTCCACCACATCGCGACCTCGACCCCGATATCGTCGCGCTCGCCGGTGACGAAAATCGGCTCCGGCATCATCGACGCCTTGTGACGGTCGAGATATTTGACGAATTCCTTCACGCCACCGTCGTAATGCAACTCCGTCTTGAGCGGCTCAGCCGGACGGTGATCCTCGAGAATGATCCGCACACCGGAGTTCAGGAACGCCAATTCGCGCAGGCGTTTTTCCAGCGTCTCAAACGAATATTCGAGGTTGGAGAACGTGCCTTCCGGGTCGTTGGTTTTAGCAGAAGCCAGAAAGCGCACTTCGGTCCCGGTTTCGTCGCCCGCGTCCCCGATCACTTCGAGATGCTCGGAGGTTTCGCCTTTGACGAAGCGCGCCTTGTGCACCTTGCCGTTGCGCCAGACCTTGAGTTCCAGCCATTCAGACAGCGCGTTCACCACGGACACGCCCACACCGTGCAGGCCGCCGGAAACCTTGTAGGAATTGCTATCGAATTTGCCGCCTGCGTGCAGCTGGGTCATGATGACCTCGGCAGCGGAAACACCCTCTTCCTGGTGCATATCGGTCGGAATCCCGCGCCCGTTGTCGCGCACGGAAACGGAGCTGTCCTTGTGAATGATCACGGTCACATAATCGGCATGACCGGCCAAAGCCTCGTCAATGCCGTTGTCCACGACCTCGTAGACCATGTGATGCAGGCCAGAGCCATCATCCGTGTCCCCGATATACATCCCGGGGCGTTTGCGAACGGCCTCCAAGCCTTTGAGAACCTTGATGGAATCTGCACCATAATCGGAGGGCTGCTGCGGCGTTTCGGACATGCGGTTTTCCCTATTCTTGCTTGCCTAATTTATACGCGAGCGCGCCGGAGATGTCACGCGAATGACACGGAAAAAGAGCGGGAAAACGCCGGGTCACATCGCACGGATTCGGATCACACGAAAGGCAGGACCAGCGCAACGAAAATCAAGAGAGAGCCCGCCGAGATATTCATCCGCCGCAGGGCCTTTGGCGAGGTCATGATTTTGCGTACCGCACTGACCGAGGCCCCCAGAATGAGGTTGCCGACCAGCGGGATCACAGCGGAAATCGCACAGATCGCAACGATGTCGGAAATGGTCAGGCTAGAGAGATCAAAGAAGCCGGGCAGAAAGCCCATGTAGAACAGGATCGCTTTTGGATTGCCCAAAATCACCACCAGACCAGCCACAAACCCGGCCCACATGCCGGGACGTGTCAAACGGCTGTCGGCTGCGATCTGTTTGTCGGCATTGCGGACCAACAAGACCCCCATCACCAGAAACATCACCACTGCAACCCAACGCAGGACGGTCAGAAATCCGTCGAATTCCGAGACGATCCACGACACCCCCAAGATCGCCAAAAGCGACCAAAGCACATCTCCGATCACCACCCCCAAGGCCAGCGGCCAAGCGGCATTGAATCCACCCGAAAGCGCGCGCGCCAGCATCGCCAGCCACACCGGGCCAGGCGTCAAAAACAGGATCAAAAGCGCAAAGGCATAAAGCCCGAGATCGCCGGGAGTGATTGTCATAACCGTTCTTTCACACTGGAGCTTCCGCCCTCGTCCGACACCTCATAGGCGGCGGCGCGAGACCCGAGTTCCGCGAACAATTCCGGCCCCGTGCCGGTCATAAAAGCCTGCGCGCCCAAGGCGCAAATCTCATCGTAAAGCGCTGCGCGACGATCCGCGTCAAGATGTGCCGCCACCTCATCGAGCAAAAAGATCGGCGCAGCACCGAAATCTTCGGCCAGTGCACGCCCATTGGCGAGAATAAGCGAGATCAAAAGCGCTTTTTGCTCGCCAGTGGAACATTGATCAGCAGGCACACCTTTGGCGGCATATACCCCTTCGAGATCGGCGCGATGCGGACCGATCAACGTGCGACCAGCCGCCAGATCGCGAGGACGCCCATCTTGGAAAGCCGCCAAAAGATCGCTCTGAGTTTCAGGCAAATCCATCCCGCCAGACGATTTCAACGCAAGCGCCGCGGAGGGAAAAGCGGTCTCCGCCCCCTCCTGCGCCTGTGCGATGCGCTCAAGCGTGGTCAGCCGATACTTCATGAGCGCGGCGCCATGTTCGGCCATTTGCGCCTCAAGGGCTGCGTACCAATGCGCGTCGCGCACCATATCCTTGAGCAGACGATTGCGCTCTCGCATCGCCTTTTCATAGGCCACAACGACCTCGGCATGACGCGGCTCGAAACTCATCACCATGCGGTCCAAAAACCGCCGCCGCCCTTCGGGCGCTTCGATCCAGAGCCGATCCATCGCGGGAATAAGCCAGACCACGCGCGCGATACGGCCCAAGGCCACCTGCGCCGCCGCCTTGCCGTCGATTTTCACGGAGCGCGAAGTACCACTTTCCGCCCAGGTTTCCAGCTCATGAAACTGATGCAGAGAATGCAAATCGGCACGGATTTTCCAGCCCAAAGCCTCTGGCTTGCGCGCAATCTCGTCGGGACTGGCCCGCCTTAGCCCGCGCCCCGGCGACAAAAGCGACACTGCCTCCAGAATATTGGTCTTGCCCGCGCCATTCGGCCCCCAAATGGCGACAGGCCGCCCGTCCAATTCGAGACGCGCGGCCCTGTGGGAGCGGAAATGCGACAGGCTCAGCTCTTCTATGAACAGGCCGCCCATCGCGCCTCACTCGTTTCCTTTGCTGGAAAAATACTCACACCCGCATCGGCATGACGACATAGACGGCGGAGGTGTCATTGCCTTCGCGCATCAGGGTCGGGTCGCCCGAGGAGTTGAACAGGAAGACCGCGTTTTCGCGATCGACCTGCGAAGCAATCTCCAGCAAGTATTTGGCGTTAAAGCCGATTTCCAGACGTTCGTCATTGTAGGCAACGGCCAGTTCTTCTTCGGCCGCACCGCTGTCGGGGGCATTCACAGAAAGCGTCAGCTTGTCTTCGTCCAGTGTCAGTTTGACCGCACGGGAGCGCTCGGAAGACACGGTGGCCACACGGTCCACGGCCTTGGCGAACTCGGCGGCGTCGACTTCGAGTTTGCGGGTGTTGCCGACCGGGATCACCCGGGTGTAATCTGGGAAGGTGCCGTCGATGACTTTCGAGGTCAGGGTAATCTCCGGTGTGGCAAAGCGAATTTTCGCTTCGGACACAGAGACCGCGATCATCATATCGTCGTCGTCCAAAAGCTTGCGCAGCTCGCCCACGGTTTTACGCGGCACGATCACGCCCGGCATCTCAGAAGCCTCAGGCGGCAGATCGGCGTCAATGCGCGCCAGACGGTGCCCATCGGTCGCGACACATCGCAACGCACGGCCATTTTCGCTGTCGGCGATATGCATATAGACGCCGTTCAGATAATACCGCGTTTCCTCGGTCGAGATCGCGAATTTCGACTTGTCGAACAGGCGACGCAGAACCGGGGCCGCGACGGCGAAATTGCTGTCGTATTCGGCGGAGGCCATGACCGGAAAATCTTCTTTCGGCAAAGTTGCCAGCGAGAAGTTCGACCGGCCCGCTTCGACGGTCAGGCGGCCATTGGCGCCATCGTCGGTGAGCTGAACCATCGCGCCGTCCGGCAGTTTGCGGACAATTTCGTGAAGCGTCACGGCGGACACGGTCGTCGCACCCGCACGCTCGACCATGGCGGCACATTTGTCCACCACCTCGATGTCCAGATCGGTCGCACGGAAGGAAACGGTGTCACCCTCGGCCTCGATCAGAACGTTGGCGAGGATCGGAATGGTGTTCCGGCGCTCGACAACAGATTGCGCCTGACCGACGGCTTTCAAAAGCGTGCCGCGTTCGATGCTGATTTTCATACCACCCTCGTATGTCTCATGAGCCGGGGCGTTGAAGGTAAACGATCCATCGCCGGGCGCAATAGTTTGTTTGGTTGCGACTGTGTGGTGAACGAGCCGGATCGTCAAGAGACGCAGACACCGCCGAGGACGATTGTCGCGGCGGTGCAGCGTTTTAGACTCAGGCTTCGGCCCAGATCAGGCCTCAAGCGTGCGGCGCAGCATTTCCAGATCGTCCGCGATCTGGCTGTCGGTGCCTTTGAGCTCTTCGATCCGCTTGACGCCATGCATGACCGTGGTGTGATCGCGCCCCCCAAAACGGCGACCGATTTCTGGCAAGGACCGCGTGGTCATGTGTTTCGCGAGATACATCGCCACCTGACGCGGGCGCGCAATGGAGCGCACACGTTTCGGACCGATCATGTCGGAGAGGCGGATCGCATAATGCTCGGAGACTTTGCGCTGGATCTCTTCGACGGTCACCTTGCGCTCGGAGGCTTTCAGGATGTCGGCAAGACATTCCTGGGTCAGATCGAGGTCGATCTCGCGGCCAACGAGCGAAGCAAAGGCAAACAGACGCATCAGCGCGCCTTCGAGCACACGGACGTTGGTCGAAATGCGATGCGCGAGGAATTCCAACACGCCATCCGCGAATTTCAGCTCCGGGTATTGCGCGCGATAGCTTTCCGCTTTGGTTTGCAACACGCCGAGACGCAATTCGTAGTCGGTCGGGTGCAAATCGACGACGAGGCCACATTGCAGACGGGATTTGATCCGATCTTCGAGCCCCTGAATTTCCCCCGGCGCACGGTCGGCGGAGATGATGATCTGTTTGTTTTGATCGACGAGGGCGTTGAACGTGTGGAAGAACTCTTCCTGCGTCGAATCCTTGCCCGCGATGAACTGGACGTCATCGACCATAAGCACATCGACGGAGCGGAAAATCTGTTTGAAGTCAATCATTTGACGATCCCGCAGCGCCTGGACGAAGCGGTACATGAATTGTTCGGCAGAGAGATAAAGCACGCGCAGGGACGGGTCGCGGTCGCGGATTTCATGGGCTATGGCGTGCATCAGGTGGGTCTTGCCGAGGCCAACACCGCCGTAGAGGAACAGGGGATTAAAGGTCACCGGACCGCCTTCGGCCACGCGGCGCGCGGCGGCATGGGCCAGCTCGTTCGGCTTGCCGACAACGAAGTTGTCAAATGTGAACCGCGGGTCGAGCGGCGCACCGGGCAAATCCTCTGCGGACGCGTCCTGAACCTGTGGTTCCACGGATTTCTGCGGCGCCGGAGCGGCGGATTTGGACACAGGTGTTTCAGAGGCAGACACGGACGCCGTATGGTGCGGTTCGACGCGGAACTCCACACGGGACGCCGGCGCATTCGCGGCCTTGAGGTGAATCAGAATGGTTTCCGAAAAATTGCGCGACACCCAGTTCGCCATAAAGCTCGTCGGGACGGAAAACACCGCGACCCCGTTGTCCACTTTTTTCAGTTCGAGCGGCTCGATCCAGTTTGCGTAGTTGTTGCGGCCCACGCTTTCGAGAAGTTGCTGCTTAACACGTCCCCACGTATCATTTTTCATTTTGTTTTTTCGACCCATTATCGATATTCGTTATCGTTTTTATTCACGCCAACATATCGCTGACGACGGACTTCTGCGGTTTCCCGCAGAAATCGCGGCTCGTGCTTTTCGGGTCGCCTTGGGACGGCGGAACGGACAAAAATATCGGCCACGCGACACCCTCACAAGTCGCATGATCGCCGAAGCCGGCCCTAATTTAGATCGCACCGCACCCGATGCCGATCACTCATCAAAGACCTCACTCTTCAATGTCACGGCTTTCGAGACGACGGCGCGGGTGTGTTGGACAGACCAAACCTAGTCTTCGCTATAAATAGCGAGATCAGGACTGGACAGCTCTCCCTCGGATACCCCTATCCGAGAAACAGCTTCAAGATCGCGCAACAAAAACATACCCAGGGGAGCGGCAGAGCTTCCCTGTAAGTCCGTATGTCTTAGCGACACGATTCCTGAATGTCCCCCCAAGACGACGTGAATCGCAGGAGTAAGCTAGCAACCCGGCGAGGAGAGTCGCAATCTATCTTCGCGCTTGACTCTGTCTTTGCGAAAACCGAATCCGAATTCTTCAATAACTGCTTATGTCAGCGTGGCGAATTTGCCTCAATCTACTGGACACAGCATCGCGTTTTGATTTGGGGAATTGCTCATACAGAAGTGGATTTGCTAGCCGCGACTTTCCCGCGAGATTCGCTGGTGAAAGCTGCATAAATTTGCCGCACATCGCTCTGATTTTGGCATGAAAAAACGCGCCCTGAGGCGCGTTTTTCTATTCTTATCAAACCTCTGTACCGAGCCGGGCTTAGCCGATGGCTTTGACGCGAGCGGCCAGACGGGAGATTTTGCGCGATGCGGTGTTCTTGTGAACAACGCCTTTGGTCACGCCGCGCATCAGCTCGGGCTGAGCAGCTTGCAGAGCAGCTTTTGCAGCAGCCTGATCACCGGACGCGATGGCTTCTTCGACCTTGCGCAGGTAGGTGCGGATGCGGGACCGGCGAGCTTTGTTGACGTCGTTGCGGCGTACGGACTGACGGGCGCGCTTTTTGGACTGGGGCGTATTTGCCATGATCTTTTCCTCTTCGAGGTCGTGTTACAATTTCGATTGCGCGAACGGCCTCGCCACCCTGTCGGGGAGGATCATCATAGCCTAAAGCGGGCTCCACACGCATGTAAGGCGTCCCTTTAAGCGAGAATCGCTCAAAAGGAAAGCCTGTTTTTCACTTCCGGCCCGCTCAGAGCCGAGATCACTTGTCCCGAAACTGCGGCGCGCGCTTTTCGGCAAAAGCGGCCATGCCCTCTTTCTGGTCTTCCGTCGCGAACAGGCCCTGAAAGCTCGTGCGCTCGAACCGGATGCCCTCGGCCAGCGTCAGCTCGTAAGAGCGTTTCACCGCCTCTTTTGCGGCCGCCACGGAAATCGCGCTCTTCTCGGCGATCTTGTCGGCGACAGAGAGCGCCTCTTCGACCAGTTTCTTGGCGGGCACGACACGGGAGACAAGGCCGGACCGCTCGGCCTCTTCGGCCTCCATAAATCGCCCGGTCAGGATCATTTCCATGGCCTTCGATTTGCCGACAAACCGCGTCAGACGCTGCGTGCCACCGATACCAGGAATGATGCCGAGGTTGATCTCCGGCTGGCCGAATTTGGCATTGTCGGCGGCAAGGATGAAATCGCACATCATCGCCAATTCGCATCCCCCGCCAAGCGCATAGCCCGCGACCGCCGCGATCACCGGCTTGCGCGTCGCGTTGATGCGGTCGGCGTCATCGGCAAAGAGCCGTTCATTGGCCATATCGGCGTAGGATTTCTCAGACATTTCCTTGATGTCAGCGCCGGCGGCAAAGGCCTTTTCCGAGCCAGTGATGACGATGGCGCGTACTTTCGGGTCGAGATCGGCCTTGCCCAAAGCATCGGCCAGCTCCGACAGCAATTCGGAATTGAGCGCATTGAGCGCCTCCGGTCGGTTCAGCCGGATCAGTTCGACACTGTCCTTGATCTCGATAAGAAGCGTTTTGTAGGCCATTGCGCCCTCCGGTTCTGGTCGTGTCTGGAAGTCCTAACAGCTACACCCCTCGGATCAAGTCATCTTTGACAGCTTGGACAAAAGAAGCTGGATCGCCCGGATTGCGTGATCCTTTTGACGACAGATGCACAATCCGGCGTCACGCAGGGTTGGCCTTCGCGTCCGTAGACCCGGAAATTATGTTGGAAATAGCCAAGTTCGCCGTCGGCCTGACGAAAATCCTTGAGCGACGATCCTCCGGCCTCGATAGCCTCCTGCAAAACCTCACGAATGATCGGCACGAGTGCAGCAATCCGCGCGTCGGAAATCCGCGACACTTTGCGCGCCGGATGGATGCCCGCCCGGAACAGTACTTCGCAGACGTAAATATTGCCCAGCCCCGCGACGACATGTTGATCCAGAAGCGCCGATTTGATCGGGGTGTTTTTGCCTTTCAGTTTGGCGATCAAGTGATCCTCGCTGAAGGCATTGCCCAGAGGTTCCGGGCCAAGCTTGGCCAGCAGAGGATGCGTCTCTTCCGTGCCGGTCGCCATGAGATCCATCGCCCCGAACCGGCGCGGATCATTGAAGGTGACGCGGGCACCGTTTTCCATGTGAAACACCACATGGTCATGCTTTTCCAACGCCGGGTGGTCATGCACGAATTGCCCGAGCGGATCGCCAGACACCGTCATGCGGCCCGACATGCCAAGATGAATGAGTAAGGTTTCCGCCGTATCCAAATCGGCCAAAATGTATTTCGACCGCCTGCGCAGCCGGTCAACCCGCGCGCCCGTGAGCCGTTCCGCCATCCGCTCCGGGAAGGGCCAGCGCAGATCGGGTCGGTTCACCTCCGCCTGCACAATCCGCACCCCTGTCATCGAGGGCTCCAACCCGCGACGAACCGTCTCGACCTCTGGCAATTCCGGCATTTTGGCCCCTTCGCTTTGCGACATGCGATTGTCACGCCCGATGTGAGCCCTATAAGAAGGGTAAGTTTCGAGAAAGGTTCAAGAGCGATGAGCGAGAACGGCAAAACCACCCATTTCGGTTTCAAGGATGTGGCCGAGGATCAGAAAGCCGGGATGGTGCATGGGGTGTTTACCTCCGTCGCCTCGAAATACGACGTCATGAACGATGTGATGTCGATGGGCATTCACCGGGTCTGGAAAGACGCGATGATGGATTGGCTGGCGCCGCGTCCCGATCAGCACTTGCTCGATGTCGCGGGGGGCACGGGCGACATTTCATTCCGCTTCCTGAAACGCGCGCCGGGCGCAACCTCCGTCGTTTTGGACATGACCGAGTCGATGCTGGTCGAGGGCCGCAAACGCGCCGAGGCCGAACAGATGGCCGAGAGCCTGCAATGGGTCACCGGCGATGCGATGAAGCTGCCGTTCGAGGACAACCAGTTCGACGTTTACACGATCTCCTTTGGCATTCGGAATGTGACGCGCATCCCCGATGCGCTGTCCGAGGCTTACCGGGTGCTGAAACCCGGCGGGCGTCTGATGGTGCTGGAGTTTTCGCAACTTCCGAACCCTATGATGCAGAAAGCGTATGACCTCTATTCCTTCAATGTCATCCCGCGCATGGGTCAGGCGATTGCGGGTGATTATGACAGCTACCAGTATCTGGTGGAAAGCATTCGCAAGTTCCCGGATCAGGATACATTTGCGCAGATGATCAAAACCGCCGGATTTTCTAACGTTAAGTATCGTAATTTGACGATGGGCATCGCGGCGCTTCATTCCGGGTGGAAACTCTGATGCGCGGACCTCACAACATATGGCGGCTCATCCGCACCGGCGCGACCATGGAGCGCACGGGCGCCATGACGCAGGCGATGGATGCGCTCGATGCGCCCAAAACCTTTCGCATTCTGGCCCGCACCGTGGTCTGGCCGTTTCAATGGTTGGGCTATAAGGGAGACCCCGAACAACCGCCTTTAACACGCGCTTTGACCGCTTTGGGGCCCGCTTACATCAAATTTGGACAGATTTTGTCGACGCGACCCGATGTCGTCGGCGCCGACCTCGCCAAGCAGTTACAGGTGCTGCAAGACCGCATGCCCGCCTTTCCTCGGGATGCCGCAATCAAGACCGTCGAGACCGAGTTGGAAGCGCCGATTTCCGAGCTGTTTTCCGAGTTTTCCGAACCCGTCGCCGCCGCCTCCATCGCGCAGGTCCATAAAGCCGTGCGCGCCGACACCGGTCAGGCCGTGGCCGTCAAAGTGCTCCGCCCCGGCATTGAGCGCGCCTTTCGCACCGATGTGGATGCCTTCTACCTGATCGCCTCGCTGATCGAGAAACTCTCCCCCGCCTCGCGCCGTCTGCGCCCGACCGAGGTGATCGCGCATTTCGAGGGCGTGGTGCATGGCGAGTTGGACCTGCGTTTGGAGAGCGCCTCCGCCTCGCAATATGCCGCCAATACGGCGGATGACGAAGGTTTCTCGGTGCCTGCCGTCGACTGGGGCCTGTCGTCCAAACGCGTCATGACGCTCGAATGGGTGGATGGCATCACGGCCTCCAACGTCGACGAGATCACCGCCGCCGGTCATGATTTGACAGTCCTTGGACCGCGGGTCTTGCAGATGTTCCTGACCCACGCGCTGCGTGACGGTTTTTTTCATGCGGACATGCATCAGGGCAATCTCAAGATCGCGCCAGACGGAGAAATCATTGCCTTGGACTTCGGCATCATGGGGATGCTCGATGAATATACACGACGTGTTTATGCCGAGATTTTGTACGGTTTTATCAAACAAGACTACAAACGTGTCGCCGAGGTCCATTTCGAAGCCGGATATGTTCCTGCCGACCAAGACGTGGATGAATTCGCCCGGGCCCTGCGGGCTGTGGGAGATCCGATCTTTGGTATGGACGCCACGCGCATCTCCATGGCACGGCTTTTGTCCTATCTGTTCGAGGTGACCGAGCGCTTCGGGATGCAGACCCGCACCGAGTTGATCCTGTTGCAGCGCACCATGGTGGTGGTCGAAGGCGTGTCGCGTTCGCTCGATCCACATATCAATATTTGGGAAGTCTCCAAGCCGGTGGTCGAGGAGTACATCAAGGCCAACATCGGCCCGCGCGCCCTGACCCGCGACTTGTGGCATACGGCACGGGTTCTGTCCCGCTTCGGGCCGCGCCTGCCACAACTGGCCGAGGCGCTGTTGATTGCTCAGAGCAAAGAGACGGATACGCCCGCAACACAAAGCAACCGCCGACAAGGTCTGTGGCTGTTCATGGGGGGCGCTTTGAGCGCGGCTTTGGGTGCTGTCGTCATGGCCATATTAGGCTAAAGCCTTTGCGCAATACGTCAAATTCAACTTCGAAAGCTTGCGCATAAATCGCCTCTCCCTGTGCCGCTTTCCAGGCACAATAGGCGGCCATACGCCAGAGATAATAAGGTCTCAAAGCCTTGTAACGCGCGATTGTAGCTTTGTCCGGGTAAGCTGAGAGAGCATCGTCTTCTGCCTCGGGCGTCAGCAATGCAGCCCCATAGACAACATGCATGGCAGGAGACAAGGCAATGGCCAGATCGGCAGAAGCATCTCCCACGCCGGGACATTGCCAGTCGATCAAAAAGCGCTGCGTGCCACGGCTTAAAATATTCGCAGGTACTGGGTCGCCATGCACAAACCGTGCAGGTCCTGGTCGAATGTCTGTCTGCTCGGGCATGTGGCGCAAAAGGCGAGAGGCTGGCTCAGTCTCAAGGCCGCTCAAGATATTCCGACCTTCGCGTAGCAGCTTCGCCGGCGTCGTCTCGACGTGCCTGAGCCCGCTGACTGGGGGGAGAGAATGCAGCTTACCAAGCATGTCCATTGCTTCTGCATCCGCATGGTCGATCGGATCTCCGGCGAGGTAATGATACACAAGGCACACCCCGGCGCGCGTTCCGATAGACGCCACATATTCAGGAGCCAACCCCGTCCCGGTCAGCGCAGTCAGTGCACGCATTTCCGCCTGAGGGTCATTTGGAAACACGGCATTCGAGCGCGTCATATCGAAAAGCTTGAACACCCAGTCGCAGGTGTCTGATTGCAACCGCCACGAGCGATTGCTGCGCCCTCCCCTCAAGGACGTCCATATGCGTTTCTTACCACAGTGCTGCGCCGCATAAGCGCTGAGTTCATCTGGTAAGCCTTCAGGATCAACAGTCACCGAAACGTGCCTTCTGAGTTCAGATAGGTGACTCTAAAGGAAGCCATCGCGGATCATCAAGGGACGTTCTCGTTATACCGCGTCACGCAATGCGGTCACGTCACCTGAGGCGATTTCATGGCCTCCCTCAAGCACCAAGATGATGTCCCCATCATCCGCACGCGCCTCGATGATTTGTGTGTAATGCTCGACGGTTGAGGTCGAAAGAAAGTCATCATCATAGTAATTTTCGATCTCAAGTTGATAAACGCCTGCCTCAAGTGTTACGCCATCGGCACCGGTCCCGGACCATTCGAACACCTCAGTTTTGGGGTCGATTTTCACTTGCTGGACCGCCTTACCGTCGGCATCGCGCACCACCAGAACAGCAGAGTTTGCCGCCGTGGCGAAATCGCCCGTAAGTGTCACCGGAGAACTACCGTCAAAATAAGTCGCGCCTTCCGTGCGCGCCTCTTTGCCAACCCAACCGGACAGCTGGGAAAAGCCCATCAAGCTCAGCTGTGACGACAGCTCTTGCAGCAAGTCATTTGTCAAAACAGCCTGTTCGACCTCAGAAAATGTCGCCAGCTGTACGGCGTAATCTGTGGACTCGATGGGATTCAGAGGATCCTGATTTTGCATTTGCACCGTCAGCATGGTCAAAAAGGTTTCAAAATCCGTGCTGACAACACCATTGCTTTCCGAATTGGTAGATTTAGAGGTTTCCCTCGAAGAAGGCGCCGTGGCCGAAGAGGCGGTCGTGGCAGCAATTGAATCGGTCATCCGACCCTCCTGTTTAAAGTCTGAGATCCATGCCCGAGCCCAAGCTCAAGCGCACAGGTTCTGGTGTTTTAACGACAGTTTCATCCATGGCTTGACTGGGCGACATCCGCTCGAAACTCGGCAAATCAGGAGCATCGTTGTTCTGCGTTCCCTGATCAAAACTTTCGAAACTGAAG
The DNA here is from genome assembly GCF_963676475.1 of uncultured Celeribacter sp. Classification (NCBI taxonomy): domain Bacteria; kingdom Pseudomonadati; phylum Pseudomonadota; class Alphaproteobacteria; order Rhodobacterales; family Roseobacteraceae; genus Celeribacter; species uncultured Celeribacter sp. The sequence continues at coordinate 622,386 of NZ_OY781107.1, forward strand.
CCGCTGTCGGAATATCCGAGGTCTTTAAACTCCCCGGCAAGGCTGTCGATATTACGCCGCAAAAGATCCATGGTTTCGGGCCTTTCAGCCGCAATCACCACATGCATCGCACCATTTTCTGACATTTGGAACGACAGCCGAACCTTACCCAATTCTTCTGGCGTCAACGTGATTTCGACCGGCCTGTCTGGCAGTTGCCGCGCCACTTCCGCGACCTGCATGGCCACACGTGTCGGGAGTTCGGTGCGATGAGCAGCACTGGTTGGAGCAGACATATCCCGAGCGACATCCTGGTCACGCGAAGCGCCGGAAACACCTGCTATATCGTCCAGCCCAACAAGGGTTTCAGGGTTCTCCGCCATTGCAGAGAATGGCTCCTGTACGGATACGGCGGCTGTCACTAAGGGCGAATCTGATAGCTTTTTGGGCTCGGACGTCGCAGAGGTACGGGTATCAAATGTATCGTCCAAGACCTCTTTCCCATGCGTTTCGGAGGTATGGACCACCTCCTCCAAACTTCGCTGATCCTCCTCCAAAACCGGATCGGTTTCGGAGGAACTATTCGCGGTCTCAGCCAAAGCGGCCTGCCCGGCGGTCGGAGACGCCGACCATTTTTCGCCATTTTTCATTGGCTTTGGGGGAACATCTGGCCCATTGTCGTCTGATGGCCCAGGCTGTTGAACCTGTTCTACCTGCACCGTTTGAGTTTCGAAATCAGCAGAATGATCCGCTTCTAACGGTGACATTGTCACATCAGCATTAACCTGCTCATTTTTAGTGGAAAAATTTGTTTTCTGTGCAGGGGGGGCGATCTGGGCAGTCTTGGTTTGCGACAGCCCATGTGGTTGCAATGCCGCGCCAAATTTCTCGCCCGACACGGGAAGATTTTCCATATCTCCCGTCGACAGGGATACCGTTAACCCTCCATTCTCCTGCATATTTGCAGAGGTATTCGCAGAACCGAAAGGTAACGTTTCTTTAGCCATAGAATCACCGCCGACCTTTTTCGAATCCAAAATCGCTGTCTGCGCCTCAAATTCAATATCGTGCATTTCCAGAGAGGTCTGTGACTTATTGTTCGTGACAGCATGTGCAGCTTGCCCAGACCCCGTCACGCCAAGCACGTCGCGCCCGGTGTCATCCATGTTTTTCTGAGCCGCTACCAAACCAGGAAGTTCCAAAATTTTACCGTCACTCGCCACCCCTGAAGATGCCTGCTTAACAAGCACCGTCTCCGGCATCGTGCTCAAAATTTCAAACTGTGCTTCCGCATTTGAAACGACGGCCTTCTGTGACGCCTGACCCTCAGCTTTTAGCAGAGAGAGCTGTATTTTCTCAGCTTGCGAGTCGCCTAGACCCTCTTCCAAAGAGACCTTGACGATCTCCGCACCGGACTTTGACGCCTTTTCGCTGAACTCTATGGAAGCACCATCGCTGTTTTGCCCTGGCGCCAACGCGACATGTCCGGCTGCGGCCTCCAGGAGGTCAGGAGACGTTGTCGGAGCCACAAGCGAGCTGAAGAGCACATCACTGCCCGTCTGTGATGGCTCCGCCTCGCTATCCTGTATCTCCATATCGAAAACAGCGTTATGGACCGATTTATCAATCTTCAGCTTTACCTGCGGCCCATGTTCATCCGTTGAAAAGCCCTGCTGCCACGGGTGATTCGCACGCTTGAGAGTGGACCCCTCTTCTGTATTTTTACGCAAAAATACATCTTCGAAGGTCTCCCCTTTTCCCTTTTCATCTTTGGGATTCGCAGGAAGAACAGCCGCTTGCCTCGATTTATCCGGCTTTTGCAGAGCCGCATCCATGGTCCGCGCATCCGACCGGAAATGCGCGCTGGACGCATCTGTCGCGATGAACTCAGAATTTAAAAATTGCATTTCTTGCATCCGGGATTTCTTTCGCCGTGATGCAAATATCACCTGAGAGAGTTACCGGTTCTTTACCGTATTGCAGTTAGGACTAGAAAAATATTTCGAATTGGAGCGATCCACATGTCCTTGACTGCCATAAACGCGTTTCCTTCACACCAGGCGCAGCAGGTTTCACATGACGATAAAATGCGTGAGGCCGCCGATAAGCTTGAAGCAGCCTTCCTTGCGGAAATGTTGAAAAGTGCCGGCTTCGGTCAAACACCGGAAACCTTTGGAGGTGGTTCAGGGGAAGATCAGTTTTCCTCTTTTCTCGTCCAAGCCCAGGCTGAGAAAATGGTGGATGCCGGTGGAATCGGTCTGTCCGAACAGATTTTTAACGCTCTGAAGGAGAAAACCAATGGCTCTTCTTGACGCTTTCCGTCCCGTTTCTGCGTTGGAGGATTTACTTGAGAAAGAAAAGGACGCCATCCTGAAAAGCGATTTTCAGGCTTTGGAAGCCCTTGCCAAACACAAGGAAAACCTGATGGCACTCGTCGCCAGATCACAAGTTTCCACCTCATCTTTGACTGCTTTGAAAAAGCGAATCGAACGCAACAGGCGCCTTCTGCAAGCGGCCGCCAAAGGAATACGAAGTGCGCAGGAACGTCTCCTTACATTGAAAACGCCTAAGCCTGCGTTCTCAACTTATGGCCCGGCAGGCACGACCACCTCAATGGTTCGCAAGTCATTAACCATGCAGAAGAAAGCCTGAGATATTGCCCTATTTTTGCCTCAAATTGAAAGCATCTCTACGACCCAGCTTAGGAAACTTTTAGCCTTTAAGCTCCAATGATCAGAGTGCATCCCGAGGGGGTGGCACGGTCGACCGGAACAGGTCATCCGTAATCAGTCAGAATGACGATCCTGAAACCGTCCGTGGGGACGGATCTCGAAACTCATACGGCGCAAAACGCGTCCTAAGATCAAAGGAAATTATGCTATGTCCAGCATTCTGACCAACAATGGCGCAATGGTTGCGCTGCAGACCCTGAACTCCATCAACTCCGATCTGTCCAAAACCCAAAGCATGATCTCCACGGGTAAAGATGTCGCTTCCGCGAAAGACAACTCTTCCGTTTGGGCGATTTCGAAGGTTATGGAATCGGATGTTGCAGGTTTCAAAGCCATTTCCGACAGCCTAGCACTTGGCGAATCGACCCTCGCCGTTGCGTCGGAAGCTGCCGAAACCGTGACCGACCTGCTCACCGACATCAAAGAAAAAGTTGTCTCCGCGCAGGAAGAAAACGTTGATCGCGACAAGATTCAAACTGACATCGACGCTTTGATCGGTCAGGTGAAATCTGTTATCGGCGCAGCACAGTTTAACGGTTTGAGCCTCGTCGAAGGCACCGATGACGTCAATGTGCTGTCTTCCCTCGATCGCGCCTCCGATGGCACGGTGACGGCCTCCGACATCACAGTATCGCGCCAAGACCTGTCAACGAGTGCCGGGACCTATGGCTCCGGCACCTCGCTGGCCGCCAACGCCACAGCATCCGATACGGCAGTTGCCAATACGGCCAACACTGCCGTCGTCACTGTAGGCAACACATGGGCCGCCGACGACGTGGCAACCCTAAGTGTCGCAGGCGTCGACGTAAGCTTTACCGCAACAGGCACCGCCGTGGCGGACGTTGCTGACGGACTCGCCGGGGTGATCAACGGCCTTGGCCTTGAGGGAGTTACCGCAACCGGCAATGGGGACGGCACCCTGACGATCAGCTCGACCAACGCCTTCGAAGACATCGCCGTAACCACCGGCGAAACCACGGCTGGTGACGGTGACGTTCTGATCACCGCACTCAACGGCACAACCGGCTTGACCGACACCTCCGGCTCTATTGACGAACGCGCCGAAAGCGTTGCTTTCTCGACGTCCGCAGCCGTGAAGGAGGGTGACGGCTACAAAGTGACCGTCGGAGGCAGCTCCTACAACTACGTGGCGGGCAAAGGCGAGAGCATGGAAGACGTCGCTCGCGGTCTGAAAACAGCGATCGACTCCGCTGGCCTCGACGATATTTCGACCACTGTCAGCAAAGATGCCGACACCGGCCAATGGTCTCTGAAAGTCGACAATGACGGTTCGTCTCTTGCTTTCTCCGTGACTGGCAACGAAGGCGGAGAGGCCTCCGGCGGCCTCTTTGGTCTCGACAGCATCGACGTCACCACGAATGCAGGGGCAGATGCTGCTCTCGGCAACATCGAAACCCTGATCAACAACTCCATTGATGCCGCAGCATCCTTTGGTTCTGCTCAAGGTCGGATTGAAACCCAATCCAGCTTTATTTCCAACCTCACCGACGCCTTGACCTCCGGCATCGGCTCTATGGTGGATGCAGACATGGAAGAAGCATCTGCCAAGCTTCAGGCCCTTCAGGTTCAGCAGCAGTTGGGTGTGCAATCGCTCTCGATTGCCAACCAGGCACCGCAAACCATCCTGTCGCTCTTCGGCTAAGAGCATTTTCCGGGCGCCTAACCGGCGCCCGGAGTCCTCGCGGAAAAACCGCGCGTTGAAATTCATTGTCACCGGAAGGATACGACGTGAACGCTCTTCAAATGGCCCGAACGGCCTATTCAAATACCTCCGCGCCGATTCGGACGCCGCGCGGTACAGAATACGAAGCAATCGCAAGAATTACGCATCGTCTTCGTGAAGCCTCCAAAGATAAAAAAATGTCCTATTCCGCCTACGTTAAGGCGCTTTATGATAACCGCCGTCTTTGGACACTTCTCGCAACGAATGTTGCTGAGAAGGACAACCAGCTCCCCAAAGAACTCCGCGCCCAGCTTTTTTATCTGGCACAGTTCACAGCCAAACACACATCAGACATTCTTTCCAAGAAAGCCGATGAAACGGCCCTGATAGATATTAACACCGCCATCATGCGTGGCCTGCAACGTGAGGGCCAGTAAATGAGCGGTCTCGTCTTAAAACTTGGTCCTAAAGAGCGTGTTCTGATCAACGGCGCCGTCATCGAAAACGGCGATCGTCGCTCTCGTCTCTCAATTGTAACTCCGAACGCGAATATCTTGCGCCTCAGAGATGCAATTCACCCTGAAGAGGTCAACACACCGGTAAGGCGCGTGTGCTATATCGCTCAACTGGTTCTCTCAGGAGATGCTGACCCCAAGGATGCTAACATTCAACTGATGCGCGGCGTCGAGCAACTCAGCCAAGTCCTTACGGATGCTGACAGCCGCAAAATTCTCAATGTAGCGACTTCAGACATTCAAAATGAGCAGTACTACCAAGCGCTCAAAGCGCTTCGCAGTCTGCTCCCTAGAGAAGAGCGGCTTCTCTCCGCGGCGCAATACCAATGAGCTATCAACCAATTGTCCCATTCAGCGGTTACGCTGGATGGGTTGTCCTCCAGCGAACCAAAGACACTCAGCAAGCCGCCTTCAACAACTCTGCTGAGATTCAACGTGAAGCAGATTATTTTCGAGAGAATATCTCTAAAATCCATTCTGCCGAGGAGCTTGTGTCCGATTACAGGCTTCTTAAAGTCGCGCTTGGTGCATTCGGTCTGGATGACGATATCAACAACAAGTTTTTCGTCGAAAAAGTCTTGGACGAAGGTACTCTGAACAAAGAATCTCTATCCAACAAACTTTCCGACAAAAGGTATTATGAGTTTTCGAAGGCGTTTGGTTTTGGTGACTTCGATACGCCCAACACCGTTTTAAGCACCTTCCCAGACGAGATTCTATCCGCATACCAGGAAAAGCAATTCCAGATTGCAGTCGGTGACCAAGATCAAAACATGCGCCTTGCCATGAACCTTGATGATGATTTGACGGCTCTGGTTGAGAAAGACACGACAGAAAATGGTCGGTGGTATTCGATCATGGGCAACGAGGCCCTTAGGACTGTTTTTGAAACCGCACTTGGCCTGCCAAGCTCAATAAGTGGCCTTGATCTCGACCAACAGCTCACGAATTTTCGAGATAAAGCGGAACAGTATTTGGGAAGTTCCGAAGTTTCACAATTTTCCGACCCGGCCAAGAAAGATGAACTTGTCAAACTCTTCTTGATTCGCTCAGAGCTTAGCTCGGGCGCGAGCGGAACATCGGCAGCCTCCAACGCACTGGCCCTATTGACCGGAGCCTTTTGACAACAACGCTGTGTTTGCTAGGCCTCAAAACAGCCCGCCAACCTTTGAAAGCTCTGCTGCGTTCCATCTGGCTCTGATTGAGCGAGAAACTGATCCAGCTTCGGCCATGTTGCGATAGCTTCATCAATGGCAGGATCGGTGCCGGCCGAATAAAGCCCAGCCTGAATCATCATTTCGGATCTGTCAAAAACGCCGAGTAGACGACGCGCACGTGAAATGAGTTCATTTTCTTGATCACTAGCCGCGTGCGGCAAAGCACGAGAGACAGAACGCAGCAAATCAATCGCAGGGAAACGTCCCCGTTCGGCAATTTGACGATCAAGGACGACGTGACCGTCGAGAACACCCCGCAATATATCCGCAATGGGCTCTTCCATATCAGATCCCGCAACAAGCACAGAAAACACGGCCGTTATATCGCCCATATCGCCGATGCCAGGACCTGCTCGCTCACAAAGCGTGGTAATCAGATGGGATGTTGAGGGTGGGAAGCCGCGTAGAGAACTCGACTCACCCGTTGCCAAGGCCACCTCGCGGTGCGCTTCTGCAAAACGCGTGACAGAATCGGCCAAAAATAGAACCTGCTTACCTCGATCACGAAAATGCTCTGCCACGGACATGGCAGTCCAAGCACAACGACGACGCACCATTGGAGATTGATCTGAGGTCGCCGCCACAATAACAGACCTTTTCAACCCTGCGGGCCCCAAGACCCTGTCCAGAAATTCTCGGACTTCTCGACCACGTTCCCCGATCATCGCGATCACAACGACATCGGCCTGCAGGCCTGTGGCCAGCTTTGCCAACAGGGTCGATTTACCGACGCCCGACCCAGCAAAGAGGCCAACACGCTGTCCACGCACGATAGGCAGAAGCGTATTGAACACGGCCAATCCGCTTTCCAAACGCGCACCAAGTTGTCTCCGCTCCGTTGGATTCAACGGCTGACCCCGTAAGGCGCGCGGTTTATTTCCTTGAAGAATTGGTTTTCCATCAAGGGCTTGACCGAAAGGATCAATCACCCGGCCGATCCAGCTGTCATCAGGCGCAATATGGTTTTTACCCACATGCGCGACAGCATCACCAATGGACAACCCATCCGGGCCGCCATCCGGCAGCACTGTGACCGTTTGCTTGTCGAGCTGAAGCACTTCGCCGCGCCGGATGTCTTTGCCATGCCCGATCTCCACGAGATCGCCCAGCGCCGCGATGCCACTCAGCCCCGACACGGTCAAAACCCCGCGCGACACTTCGACAACACGGCCCACGGATTGCACCGGTTTGACCGCTGCAACCTCGGACAAAAGCAATTCGAATCCAACTCCGCTCATGAAGACCTCCAGTTTCGACAACTCTTTCTAAAGGAATCAGGGTTAAGCCTTGGTTGAGATAACTCGGAGGAGAAACCCCGATGTTCGAGAATTTGGATATTTTTAAAATGGCGAGCGGCATGGCACGACATGCTGTGACCCGTCAGGAAGTGATCGCGAAAAACATCGCGAATGCGGATACGCCCGAGTATCGCGCAAAGGATATCGCATCCTTCGCCGACACCTATGACACCACGTCTTCCAATACGAAGATGCGCACGACGCGTGCCGGGCACATGCTTGATTCCACAGCAACGCAAGCAGGCTACGATCTTGTCGACGCACCGGGCGCGACCGCCCCCAATGGCAATACGGTGTCTCTTGAAACCGAGATGATGAAATCGAGCCAGGTGCGGCACGAACATGAGCTGGCGCTCTCTGTCTACAAAAGTTCGATGAACATTCTGCGCACCTCGATCGGGCGCAAATAAGGAGGGAAGTGAATGTCTGATTTGCAAAATATTCTCAACCTGTCCGCTTCGGGCATGCAGGCTCAGTCCAATCGGTTGCGCTATGTGTCCGAGAACATCGCGAACGCCGATACACCGGGCTATCACCGCAAAACCGTTTCCTTTGAAGAGGTTGTCGATCAAGGTGCCAAAACAGGTGCGGTGGAAACCGGACCTGTGGAGCTGGATGCCTCACCTCTGAGAGAAGTTTACGACCCCGGTCATCCGCTTGCCGGAGAAGACGGGTTTTACGACAGCTCGAACGTTGAGCTCATGATCGAAATTGCGGACGCGCGCGAAGCGCAACGCAGTTACGAGGCGAACCTCAAGGTTTTCGATCAGGCCCGACAAATGTCCTCATCATTGCTTGACCTACTGCGTCGGTAAAACGCCACGCAAAATTTAGGAGACCAGAATGGATATCCGATCAGCATTTGCAGCCCAAGGGTATGCCGCGACACGTCCGGCAACCGCGGCACAACCCAAGACCAACGAACAGGCAGGCCAAAACCTTCTAGGCAAGGCCGCCGCAAGTTTCGCGGAGACCTTGGCTCAAGGCGAAGAGGTCGCACAGGCGACCATGGCCGGCAAGGCCGACAGCCAAGCGCTTGTTCAGGCCTTGGCCCAATCCGAGATGGCCATCGAAGCCGCCGTCACAGTGCGTGACAAGGTGGTTGAGGCCTATCAGGAAATCCTTCGGATGCCGGTGTAAGCCATGGATGAACTGGTCTTTTACGACACTCTGAGACAGGGACTTTGGATCGCGACGATGATTTCGACGCCGATCCTTGTCGTCGCGCTGCTCGCCGGTGTCACTGTCGGTCTGTTTCAGGCCCTGACAAGCATTCAGGAAATGACGCTTACCTTCGTGCCGAAACTGGTGGCGATCCTGATCGTGTTCTGGATGTCGATGGGCTTCATGACCGAAAGCCTGACCAGTTTTTTTCAGGACCGCATCATTCCCTTGATTGGAGGCCTGTGATGGACAGTGCAGGATATACCACACTCACACGCATGGTCGGTCTCAACCGCGAACTTCAAGCCATTGCGAACAACATCGCCAACGTCTCGACGACTGGTTTTCGCAAAGAGGGCCTGTTGTTTTCTGAGCATATCAGCGCACTCGGCAAAGACGAGGACAGCCTGTCTATGGCGAACGCCAATGTGCGGCTGACCAACAACGCGCAGGGACCTCTGACGCCGACCGGCGGCACCTATGATCTCGCAATTGAGGGCGACGGGTTCTTTTTGGTCGACACCCCGGATGGTCAGGCTTTGACCAGAAACGGCGCGTTTACCACCAATCAGCAAGGCGAGCTGACAACCCATGACGGGTATCAGCTTTTGGACAATGGCGGGGCGGCAATTTTCATACCACCGGATGCGAAAACCGTGGCCGTGGCCGCCGATGGCACACTGTCTGCCGATGGTGTGCCACTGTCGCAAATCGGTCTCTACATGCCGGAAGACCCGACCAGCATGACCCGCAACAATGGTGTTCGCTTCTACACAGACGGCGGGATCGTTCCCCAGGAAGAAGCGGTGATTTTGCAAGGCTACGTCGAGAACTCGAACGTCAACGCGATCACCGAGGTCGCCCGGATGATCGAGGTCCAACACGCCTACACCCTAAGTCAAAAATTCTCAGAGCAAGAAGATGAGCGGATCAAATCCGTCATCTCGACGCTCGGTCGCTAAGAAGGGAGACTGACATGCGTGCACTCCAGATTGCAGCCACGGGCATGAGCGCCCAACAGATGCGGGTGGAAACCATTTCGCAAAACCTCGCGAACATGAACACCACCGGGTACAACGCGCGGCGCGCCGAGTTCGCCGATCTGCATTATCAACAGCTGGCGCGGCCCGGCACGATCAACTCTGCGGATGGGACCGTCTTGCCGACAGGTGTTCAACTTGGTCTGGGTGTGCGGCCGTCCTCCGTCACGGTGGAACTGGCGCAAGGCTCGCTTTCGCCGACCGGCGGCGATCTTGATGTCGCCATCGAGGGGCTTGGCTATCTTGAGGTGACCCTGCCCTCTGGCCAATCCGCCTACACACGAGACGGTGGGCTGAAACGTTCAGCCGATGGTCTGATCGTCACCTCGGACGGCCACCCTGTGGTGCCCGACATCACGATCCCGGACGATGCGCGCGCCATTTCGATCAACGCAGATGGTGAGGTTTACGCCTATTTCAACGACTCGGTCGAGGCCGAACTTTTGGGCCAATTCACCATGGCCGGATTTTCAAACGCGAAAGGCCTCGAGGCCATCGGCTCCAACCTGTTTTTGGAAACCGAAGCCTCGGGTCCAGCGAATGTCTCCACCCCCGGTGTCGACGGGCTTGGCACGTTGCGGCAGGGCTATCTCGAAGACAGCTCCGTCGACGCCGTGCGTGAGGTGACCGAGCTGATCGAGGCCCAGCGTGGCTATGAACTGAACGCCAAAGTCATCACCGCCGCCGACCAGATGCTCTCTGCAACCACGCAAATCCGATGATAAGATTTTTTCTCATAATCGCCTCCCTCTGGCTCGCAATTCCAGCAAGTGCAGAGACCGTCGTCGCAGCCCGCACCATTCGTGCGCAGACCATTCTGAGCGCATCGGATCTCGCCATGATCGAAGGCAATGTGCCCGGCGCCATCGCCACGATTGACGAGGCGGTCGGGCTTGAAGCGCGGGTTATGCTCTACACAGGCCGCCCGATTTCACAGGCTGATATCGGGCCGGCCGCCATCATCGACCGCAACCAGATCGTATCCCTCGTCTACAATCAGGGCGGCCTGACCATCTCCGCCGATGGGCGCGCCATGAGCCGTGCCTCCGTGGGCGACGTCGTGCGCGTGATGAATCTCTCTTCCAGAACAACCGTTTCTGGCGTCGTCGCGCCAGATGGATCCATCCATGTCGGCGGGATTGCCGCACATTAATAGGACTTATGCCATGCGTTTTCACCTCATTCTTCCTGCTGTTCTTGCAGTTTCTGCCTGCTCCGATCTCAAAGAGGTCGGTCGCCTCCCCGAGTTTACCCCGATTGAGAGTTCCTCTGAAACAACAGCGATGCGAAATCCATCCCTTCCCGATCAGGTTGAAAGCCGCAGCCCCGCCGATGGTGCCTCGCTATGGACCGCATCGCGTCAATCCTTGCTCGGGGACCGCCGTGCGATTGAGCGAGGTGATATTTTGACAGTCGTGATCGAGATCGATGACAGCGCAGAGATGTCGAATACATCGGATCGCAGCCGATCCGGATCGGAAAGTATGGGGATTCCATCCCTGTTCGGCATCCCTCAAAGAATCAATGAGGTTTTGCCGGATGGCGCAACCATGGGCTCGGCTGTGAGCACCAATTCCAGCTCCTCCTCTTCTGGCGACGGCAGCGTCAAGCGCAATGAAAAACTCGAATTGATGATCGCTGCGACCATTGTCGATGTGCTCCCGAATGGTGTGCTTCACATCCAGGGCACCCAGGAAGTGCGGGTGAATTATGAAATCCGTGAGCTTTTGGTCGAGGGCTATGTCCGGCCCGAGGACATCTCTCGCCAAAATGAAATCACCTATGACAAAATCGCCTCCGCGCGCATTTCTTATGGCGGTCGCGGTCAGATCACACAGGTTCAACAACCGCGATATGGCCAGCAGGTCGCCGATATCGTTTTGCCATTCTGATGGGAGGGGCGCGTGATTAAGAAACTTCTTCCCATCCTTTTGGCACTGATTGGCCTGGGCGCCGGCGTCGGTGGCGGGCTGATGCTTCGACCCGACCCTGAAATCGTTCAAATCGCCCCCTGTGGCGATGTCGATGCCAACGACCCCAACCATCATGTGGCCGAGGCCGGAAAAGATCATGATGAAGAGGCCGCTGAGGCGGAGTCAGCCTATGAATACGTGAAGCTGAACAATCAATTCGTGATCCCCGATCTGGAGGGCGGTCGTGTTGTCGCTATGGTCGTTTTATCCCTCAGCCTCGAGGCCAAAACCGGTACCCGTGAAGCGATTTATGCGAGAGAACCAAAGCTTCGCGACGCCTTCCTTCAGGTTCTGTTCGATCATGCGAACACCGGTGGGTTCAAAGGGGCGTTTACAGACAGCAGCACGATGAACGCTTTGCGACATGCGCTTTTGGAAGTTGCACAGAAAACCCTGGGCGCCGACATTCACGATGTGCTCGTCATTGATATCGTGCGTCAGGACATCGACTAAAGCGTTTTTCAAAAAACTTGAGGCACTCAATTTTTGAAAAACGCAGCAAGATCAAAGCGACTTGCGGATGCGCTCGGAGAGTTTTCCGAGCGCATCTTTTTTACCGAACGCCTTGCGTGTCCTCTCCATCTGCGCCTCGCGACGCTCTGCAACCTTCGCCAATTGCAGCATCACCTGCCGCTGTTGCTTCTCGGCCCATTGATCCCACGCGATATCGGCCCCCATCAAGCTGGCCATATCGAAAGCGCTCGCCTCACCGATCTGATCGGCGCGTTGCTGTCTGCTGGCTTCAAGTTGGGAGAGTTTGAGCCTCAAAGGCTCTTCCTCGCGTTTAATCTCTGCAAGCTTTGCGAGTTCCGCATTCAGTGAAAGTTCGGCCACATTCGCCAGCTGACTCAGGTTTTCCAGTTTCTTTTTCATAACGTCTGACCAAATTGAGTTTTCATTTTCTGGCGCATCTTTTCGGCGAACCTGATGGAGGCTGCGACTGCGCGGTAATGTTCTGGCAAAATCTGCTCCCCAAGCTCAACGGTCGCATAGAGCGCTCTGGCTGTCGGAGGATCTCGATGGATCGGTACGCTATTTTCATTGGCTGCTTCGCGAATACGCGCCGCGATTTCATCCACACCCTTCGCCACACAGATCGGAGCTCCGCCCGTCATACGATCCCATTTCAGGGCCACCGCGTAATGTGTCGGGTTCACGATCACGACATCCGCTTGCGCGACCTCTGCAAGCATCTGGTTCATCACAATTTCAATGCCTTTTTGTCGGCGCTTCTGTTTGAAATGCGGGTCGCCTTCCTGCTCCTTCGCTTCATCCGTCAATTCCTTGCGCGACATCCGATGTTTGCGCATGTGCTCGCTATATTGAAACAGATAATCCACGCCACCGATCAGCAGTGAGATCAGCAAAACGATAACCATAAAGCCGACGGTAAGTTCGGCCAAGGTTGCCGCGACGATCCCGGGGCTCAGAGACATCGTCGACATAATGAGCGGCAGTTTCGTGTAGAGATATACCCCCAAAACCACGGAATAGATCGACAGTTTGAAAAAGCTCTTGGCAAATTCGAAAAGACCGGACCGTCCGAATTTGTTTTTCGCGTTGGAGATCGGGGAAATTTTCGACAGTTTCGGTTCGATTTTACTCGGGGCAAAGATCAAAGATCGTGTGGCAAAAATGACCAGAAGCGCCAAGACGGCGGGTACGGCAAACCATGGTAAAAGCCCCCCTCCAATCGCCCGCATCATCCCCATTGTCCATGCTGTACCTGATCCGCTGAACCACGCTTGCGCATTCAGATCGGCGTTCCCGAGCATGGATTGTAAGGCTGTGCCCATCGTCTGAAGACTTGCACCTCCAAGCGCAACAGCCGCCGCGATAAAGCCAAAATAGGCCGCGGCGGTCGTCAGGTCGTTTGAACGGGGAATCTCCCCTTTTTTACGCGCGTCATCGAGACGCTTTTGCGATGGCTCATATTGCTTGTCGTCGTCATCATCGCCCTCAGCCATCAGCGTACCTCGAATGGATTGAGGAGCAGCTGTGCAAAGCCCGCTTGCCAAATCTCAAGCAGGATCGGCGCTGTTGCAAAGAGAAGCAGAAGGCCGCCCAAAGTGATCGCAGGTGCACCGACAAATGCCACCATAAGGGACGGCATCGCACGGTTAATGACGCCGAGGGCCACGTTGTAGATGAGTGAAGCAATGACAAACGGTGCGGCAAGACTGAACGAAAGGGCAAAAGCCTTGGAAATGTGATCCACGCCCCACATCATCACATCTTGCGCAGGAAGAAATTGACCCGCCGGGAAATAACGATAGGACAGGATCAGGATTTCAGCGATACGCACATGAAGCCCGAGCATGACCGCGAGAGCCAATCCCGCAACAAGGAAGAGATGTCCGATTGCAGGTTGCGCCTCGACCGCCCCACCACCGAAAATTTGCGACAAGGATGTCGATTGAGCGACCATTGTGCCCGCCATTTGGAGCACCATGACAAAAATCCGAAGGATCAGGCCAAGCAGCAGGCCCGACATGGCCTCGGTTGCAAAGGCGCGCATCAAATTTTGGGGAGACGCTGTCAAACCCTGAATGTCCGGTGCTACTGCGGGAAAAACAATCGCCGTGAACGCAATCGCCAAAACCAGGCGTACACGTTCGGGAATAGACCTTTCCCCGAACGCCGGCAGGACTGCCATCATTGCGCCCACTCTCAGGAACACCAAAAAGGCGACCCAGAGGCCCGCCTGGCTCACGGCAAGTAACTCAGCGAGGCTTTCGGTCATGCTGGCACCAGCCCGACGAGGGACGGTTTGGCATCCGTGCCAATTTCTTCAAAAGAATAGACAGGATTTTGAATGCCTTGCGCGGACAAAACGGTACGAAGGAAGCGCCGTCGTCTTGTCGATGTCACGATGCCGGGATAGATGCCGCTTTCCCCTGCCTTGGCGATTTTATCCGCCATCGTTTTCGCCAATTTATTGAATTGATCCGGGGGCAATGCAATGTCCGAGTGCCCTCTCTCGCCATCGATTTGATAGGTTGTAAACCTTTCCTCCCACTCCGGTGACAATTGCAGCAGTGGCAAAGAGCCATCATCGCGTTTGATTTCCGAAATCAACTGAAAGCCCAATCTTTGGCGCACATGTTCACAAATAGATTCGGCATTCGCATGGGAGCCCCGTGCTTCGGAAATGGATTCGAGAATCAGCGCCATATTCCGAATGGAAACGCGTTCTTCCAACAAAAGGCGCAAAACAGACAGAAGAAGATCCATCGGGACACGGTCCGGGATAAGTTCGTTGAGAAGTTTTTGATTGGCCTCTGCTCTGGATTTATCTGTCAAATTGGTCATCTCATCGAGCAAACGCCGCAATGACTTCATGGTCAGCAGGCGGGGGAAATTGCGTTTGATCACCTCGAGCAGATGAGTGGCCAGAACTTCGGTTGCACCAACCACTGTGCACCCCATCAAGGCGGCATCTTCCTTTTTTGCCGGGTCGATCCAACGCGCAGGGGCTCCGTAAACCGGCTCAGACACATCTTCACCTATCGGAAGCTGGGAGGCATCGCCGGAGACGAGTGCAAGAACTTTATCTTTTTGCAGCCGATCTTTTGCCTGTTGGACACCCTGTATGCGCACGACATATGTTCCCTGCGGCAAACTTGGGTCATCCGTCAGCCGAATTTCGGGAAGGATGATTCCGAACACGGTGGCCACGTGGTTTCGCATATTCACGATGCGGGCATCCAGACCCGTTTGTTGGTCCAGGACCATGGCGACAAGATCCGGAGCGAATTCAACGTGAATATCATCTAAATCAAGCACATCCCCCATGGATTCATGCTCTTCGGCAGCACTTGGCGTAACGGCTTCTCGCTTTTCCTGCTCTTTCTGTGCTTCTTCATTTTTCCGCGAGACGAAATAGGCACTGCCTGCGAGAGCGATGGCGCCGCCGATAAAAGGCACGAATGGCAAGCCTGGCACAAAAGCAAAGAGCGCCATCAAAACGGCTACCGTATAAAGCGCTGGCGGGTATTTTCCGAGTTGTCGGAACAGGGCAAGATCTGCCGAGCCATTCGTACCACCTTTCGCCAACAAGAGTGCGGCGGCAATCGATATGATCACGGAAGGGATTTGGCTCACAAGCCCATCACCGACCGTCAAGATAGCATATGTTTCGAAGGCCTTGGCCAATGGCATATCATGAACAGAAATGCCGATCACCAAACCCATAACGATGTTCATCAAGGTGATCAAAAGCCCAGCGACAGCATCGCCTTTCACGAATTTGGACGCCCCATCAAGAGAGCCGAAAAATGTGGTCTCCGCCAACTCCTGTTCGCGCCTATGTTTGGCTTCTTCATGTGTGATCGCGCCTGCGGAAAGGTCTGCATCAATAGCGAGTTGTCTACCAGGCATCCCATCCAATGCGAAGCGGGCCCCCACTTCGGCCATACGCCCGGCACCTTTGGTAATCACCATGAAATTCACGATGAGCAACACGGTGAAAACAACAAGCCCAAGCAGAACGGAGCCGCTCATGACAAAGTTTGCAAACCCTTCGATCACATTGCCAGCAGCAGATGTACCCGTATGACCCTGACCAATAATCAATTTTGTCGAAGACACATTCAGGGATAGCCGCAACATCAAACTGGCCAACAGGATCGTCGGAAATGCCGAGAAATCCAAAGGGCGCTCGATGAAAAGCGTGACTGTAAAAATCAAGATTGCGAGTGCAAAACTCGTTGCCAGGCCAAGATCCAGCACCCATGAGGGCACAGGCAACACCATCATGACAATCACGACCATGAGCGCCAGTGCCAACAGAATCGTGGGCTTAAAAAGGTCAGAAATGTTAAAATTCATGCACTCACCACCTTGGAAAGGGCGGCACAAGTTACGGTGAATTTCATCTGTTTCCGCACGAATTTCGCCATTCTTTCACCTTGAGCATTTCTTGCTACGATCGAAGAATAGGGCTGTCGTGGTTTACAAATTATTGACACGCATGTTTTTAATGAAGTTCAGTTCAGCAAGGCCTCGAGAGCACTACGTTTTTCACGACTGCCCGAAAGCATATCTTCTAGAGTAGATAACGTTGGTGTCTCTGCCGTGTCGGTTTCTTTGATGTCTGTTTTGTCTTTCATGATGCCAGCCAAGTCGGACATCGTCGCGGTATCCGATTGTTCAAGCGTTTCCCAATCTTCTGCCAAAACAGAAAAAGTATCACGCTCCGGGCCAGACGGGGCTTCCCGCAAAACAGCTGCCGCACTTTCTGGATCGTTGAGATAAAAATACGCCTTTGCTGCCAAACTATGCGCTTCTTCACTATCGACTTGAGACGCGTATCTAAGAGAAGCTTCCGGCTCCCCTGCTCCAAGAAAAGCTTTTGCTAAAAGCAAATTCGTTTCATCTTCACTCGGACCGGAATATCCAGCCATGACCTCTAGTGAGAGATCAAAAAAACCCATATCAAGAAAGCGCTCTGCGGTCGCAAATCGCGCAGTGTCCGTCAGATCTCCGTTTATAATCGTCTCTTTGTGAGCTAAGAGAACTTTCGCAAAAGTGGTGTTGTCTGCCTCATGTGCCAATTGGCGTATAGCCTGCGACATGAGTGTGCTTGCCTGTCCTCCAGGAAGCATACCGTCCGATTCCAAGGCTAAAACTTTTCGCAAAGCGATCTCTGCGTCACCAGAATAAATACGCGCGACAATGGCCGCATTTTGAAGCGTGCTTTCATAAGAACTGCCACGGAACTCAACGGCCATCGCTTCCGCATTTTCAGCCAGTTTTCTATCGATTTCCGCGCCTTCCGATGCCTTTGTAAAAATGAGCTTCACAAGCGCTTCGGCTGCACTCCCTCCATTCTCATGGACAATTCCCTCAAGTTGCTGCACCGCTTCATTCAAATTGCCGTCAGCTAATGTGAGCTCAGCCTCAAGAAGTTCAAATGCATCCCCATGATCACCATCGGTACGCAGGATAGCATTTTGAATATATTTGGCGCTCTGCATATCATCGATCGCAATAAAACGTTCCGACAAAGGCGGACCGAGGTGACGGCGCAGATGAATCGGCAATGCAGAAAATGACGCTAATATGCTATCCAGATTATAAGTTTCCCAGCTATTCAGGTTTTCTTTCGCCATGACAGACCAGAAAGCCATCGCACCTTCACAACCGAACTGATGCGCCAGTCGGCCTGGAGCCTCCGTGTATCCCTGATCCATAATATCGGCCATGGCATATAGAATATCGTGGCCCTCAACCGTGACACCGAAATCCCTCAGCATTGATTTGGCTTCTGCGCCAAATGTCAGATAAATATAGTACTGAGCAAGACGCTTAATTCCCTCAGGATTGGGGAGATCGAATTCTCCGATCGTATTCCTGCGCAATTTGGCGATATCGAGGCCCTCTTGCAGTGGAGCACCCCAATTATTGATGTCGACAAAGCTGTTGTCCAAACAAACCGTGCCATGACCATCTGTCACGTTTTTCTGAGGTTGGTGATTTTGTTCACGGTCAATCGAAGACTGAATGCGAATGTGTGAACGTTCCTGGATCGGTTCCTCAACACGTGGATCCTCTGGCTCATCAAGAACAGGCGTCTTTTCTGCCTGTTCTTGATATGAACGGGAGTCTTCGACCGCCTTTTCTGTCTGAGTAATATCTGGCTCCAAGAGACCCTGAGAAACAGCTCTTCCAATTTGCTCCAACAATTGCCGCTCTAATTCATCCACACGATCAGATTTAAGCGTCATTCGTTGATCGAAGATGTCCGATGCGCCCCCGGAAACAGAAGGGTTGGCAGAATTCTCTTCTGTATTTTCAGACATAATAATCGGTAGCTCTAAAGGGCTATGTTCCACAAGAAAGTCATCTGGACCCATAGAAAAACTGTCAACTCCCTCACTCACGAACAAGGAGTCTTCAGTTTCGCTTTCATTCTGTGCAGGCATATTCTCTGCGATAGGCTCTGACTCAAAAGTAGAATTCCCAGCACTGATTTCCGCCTTCAAAGTGGCTTCAAACTCCGAAGACGGCTCGGGCAAACCATCTTTGATGTCAATGACGATGCGACCTGCACGTAGTTCAAATACATCCGCATGCACGCGTCCCACTGTGTTCAATCGCAAATAACCATTGCCGACTTCAACGTCGGAAATACGACTGCGTGGGATTTTCTGAAAAACTTCAGATGTTTCAAAAGTCGTATCTTTTTGGTTCGTGCGCAATTCATATTGCCCATCCACACGACCGAATTCCCACGTGACATCGGGTGAGAACTGCATCACCAAACGTGAAAAGCCTGCGTGTTCGCCCGAACGCACATTTATAACTTCCGCGACGACACCATGCGGAAGACTTGCGAGCATCAGAATGAAGCCAAGAACGCGGATCATGCAGCCTCCGATTTCACCTCTTTGAGCGCTTCTTCCAAATCGGAAAAACTCGGTCTGCAGTGACCTGGTGTATTTTGACGCCCGACCTCAATGCAGATGTTTGTCGCATGATTGTGCAGGTTGGCCACGAGAACTTCGCGGATCAACTGATAGAAATGCCCATCTTCCTCAATGACATCCTTCATTTTGCCCGCAAACGGACCAACAATGCCGTAGGCGAGAAACACTCCCAAGAAGGTACCCACGAGCGCACCGCCGATCATTTTACCGAGAATTTCTGGAGGCTGGTCAATCGAGGCCATCGTTTTGATCACCCCCAAAACAGCAGCCACAATGCCAAGCGCGGGCAAACCGTCACCAACAGCTGCCATAGCGTGCGACGAATGCAGCGCATGATGCATATTGGCTTCCAGCCGCTTTTCCAAAACCTCTTCAACCTGATGTGGGTCGTCATAATTCATGGAAGCAGATCGCAGCGTATCACATGTCAATGCAATTGCTTCCTTGTCCGCGAGAATTTTGGGATATTTCGTAAAAATAGACGAGTTTTCAGGCGCTTCGATGTGCTCTTCAAGTCCGACCGGATTTTGCCTTGCCAAACGGATCAGCTCGAAAAGCAGGCACAGCAAATCCTTGTAATCTTCCGGTTTCCACTTTGGCCCTTTGAAGACCTTACCGATGTCCTTGAGCGTATGCTTGATCCCGGACATATCGTTGGAAATCACAAATGCGCCGGCAGCAGCGCCGCCAATCATCATGAACTCAAAAGGCAGAGATTTCAAAATGATACCAAGCTTGCCGCCGGCAGCAATATAGCCGCCGAACACCATAATGAAGATCAGCAAAATTCCGACGATACCGATCATGTTCTCATGTCCTTATGTCTTCGGTTCAAACAGGCTCAATCTCTCACAAACCTCTTAATAAAGTTTGCCAATCGCCCTATTCACTCGGTGCTTTCGCATTTCGACCTGCCAGAATGACAGAAATCGTATAAGCGGTTTCCGGCGTCAAACCCGCCATGATTGCACCAGCAGCATCTGAGCGCATGCGTCCCAAAAAACCTGCCGCAAAATCTGGGGACATGGCTTCGAAAAGCGCAGCTGCCTCTTTCGGTTTCATCGATTCGTAGACGGCCGTCAGCTTTACCAAATCGTCCTCGGCTGCTGTTTGCGAACGCGTCATTGTTGCCTCCAGCCGCGTTTCGGCATCCTCCAAGGCAGCGAGGTTTTCCAGCACCTCAGCGCGCGCCAACTCAATCGATTTCATTTTTTGGGCGATCAACAATTCTTTTTCTTCGACCTCTCTCTCACGCTTTAAAAGCGCTTCGATAAGTGCTGCAGATTCCTCGTCCGCCTGACAGGTTGCGGCGTTCTGCTCTTGCATCTGAGCCTCATCCTCATGCGACAGTTCGGACATCTCTCTTGCAATCGCCGCACCAGTTCCCGACGCTAAACGAATGGCCGCGGAGGCGACGAAGATCATCGCAATCAGCCAAAGCGCCCCACGACCGGAGCGTACTTTTCGTTTCACTTTCTTTTTCGAAGCAGTCTTTTTCGAGTTTACCCGCTTTCTCATTGTGCAGCCTCCACCCGACGTCTTTGACTGAGAAACAACGTCTCACCTTCAGGCTCTTCTTGAGGCTGCCGCCATTCCGCCTCTTCTTTCGGGCTCGGTTTGACAGGTTCGGGTGCCGCAGGAAGATCATGCATCGACGCAATCAAAAGCTCCATGCGACGCGAGACGTCTTCGGCTCGCTGGGTCAGATCTTCCAATTTCGCAGCGGACATGCCCGCCGTTTTCTGCGCCTTCGTTAGCGTTTTTGTCATGTCATCCACCTGTGCGGACAACACGGCAATGGCACCACCAACACCTTTTTCCAGATCCGTAAAGCGACTCAAGCGACGCGCCAAGACCACGCAATAGACAGCGACAGCCAGGGTTCCGGCGATCATGAGGATATCTGCGATCAGTTCCATTTCGGGGTCCTCAATTTATGACAAATTCCATGATGAGCACATCCTTGACGCGGCCTTCACCCGCCACGACTTGAAGACGTCTCAAAATCTGCGCGCGCAAACGCACCAGAGCGGAGGGGTTTTCCAATTCCGCCACATCGACCGCTCGCAGATACCCGTTCAACACATCCATGACGCGCGGCAACAAGGTGATCACTTCCTGCTCATATTGCATCGGCACTTCGAGCTGCGCCTGAAACCGCAGGTGCCGCCCGCGTCCTGACGTGTCGACCAGGTTGACGATCAACGGTTCAACAGACACGAAGGCTACGCTCGGCAGCGGTGCCATGGGTTCTTCCTCAAGAGCGGCAAGTTCCTCATCGACATGCTCACCTTCGGGCGCAAAGAGCATGCCCGAGTAGACCGCGAAAAAACCGCCACCGCCCAGAACCAACATCAAGACCACCCCCAAGATCAGAGGCAGTTTCGATTTTTTCTTTGGCTCTTCTTCAAGCTGTTCTTCTTCAGCCATGGGATCCATCCAGAATTTTTGTTCCGAATCTGTTTTATCCCGAAGGTAGCTAACCGATTGTTAAGGCTGATCGGACATTTCTAAGAACAGGCGGGGGCAGAAGCCCGCACATTCAAGGAGTGTCGTCTTGCAACAGATTCTTTCTGTGTGGTCCAATTTAGACCCCAAACGTCGCATCATCGTCGTCGGTGCAACCGTCGTCATGTTTGCTGCGATCATTGGCCTGTCCCGAATGGCGACGAAACCCTCGATGTCGCTTTTGTATTCCGGGCTCGAAACCAGTGCGGCCGGTGAGGTGGTTCAGTCACTTGAAGCGCAAGGCGTGGTTTATGAGATTCGTGGCGGCGCGATTTTCGTACCCGCCGATGTGCGTGACGAATTGCGCATGACATTGGCCTCCGAAGGACTACCGGCGAATTCCACGGGTGGCTATGAGTTGCTTGATTCTCTTTCCGGTTTCGGCACAACGTCACAGATGTTCGATGCCGCCTACTGGCGCGCCAAAGAAGGTGAGATCGCAAGAACAATCGTTTCTTCTCAACAGATTAGATCTGCTCGCGTTCACATTGCGAATCCCTCATCGCAACCTTTCAAACGTGAGATCGCGGCCTCTGCTTCGGTCACAGTCACCGCCATGAGCGGTGCCATTTCGTCCGATCAAGCCAAAGCTTTCCGGTATCTGGTTGCCTCTGCTGTCGCAGGCCTTTCCCCCGAAAATGTGTCCGTCATCGACGGTCGTACCGGGGTTGTCGTGAGTGGCGATGATGCGAATACAGGCGCAAGCGGCAGCACGGATCGTGCAGATGACATGCGCCAAAATGTGCAACGTCTCCTCGAAGCCCGCGTCGGTGTCGGCAAAGCCGTTGTTGAAGTTTCCGTCGAAACCGAAACGGATCAGGAATCCATCGTCGAACGTCATTTTGACCCGGAAAGTCGTGTCGCGATCAGTTCGGAGACCGAAGAACGCACCACCTCTTCGCAAGACAGCGGTGGCGGTTCTGTCACTGTCGCTTCGAATCTCCCTGATGGTGAAGGGGCAACAGGGCGCGATTCGAGTTCGAACAACAGCGAAACGCGTGAACGTGTAAATTACGAAGTCTCGGAAACCCGTCGCGAAATTCAACGTGGCCCTGGCGCAATCAAACGTCTGACCGTTGCTGTGCTGGTCGATGGTCTCAGAACCATTGACCCCGAAACCGAAGAGGTGACGTGGGCGCCAAGAAGTGATGAGGAGCTTGAAGCCCTGCGCGATCTTGTGGCATCCGCCATCGGTTTTAATGCAGAGAGAGGCGATCAGATCACACTCAAGACCATGGAATTTGAGCCTGTTCTGATTGAGGGCACAGAAGCGCAAAGCTCCCTGATGTCTGCGATGAGCATAGATCTGATGTCGATCATTCAACTTGCTGTTCTGGCAGTCGTTTCTCTCATTCTGGGCCTCTTTGTGTTGCGTCCGATCTTGGCCAAACCCTCGGTCGCACTGCCTGCGCCGATTGAGATGTCGTCGGAAGGCGCCTCAGAGAACATGCCCGCCACGATACCGGTTCCCGACCTCCCGCGTGCCGAAGCACCGGCTTTGAACGGTGAAATTTCCGATGGTGGTTTTGAATTGCCGACGATGGGCGTCGTCTCCGATTTCGATTTCGGCGACGATGACATCGGACTTCCAAGCGACCCGGTGAAGCGTCTCAAGAAACTCATCGAAGATCGTCAGGATGAAACTGTCGAAATCTTGCGCGGCTGGATGGAAGAGTCTGAGGAGAACGCGTGATGAGCTCTTTGTTTCCACTTGAGGATTTCGGGGCGGCGCCCAAGCCAAGAGCGAAAGCACAAAAGGTGCAGGATGTTGTCCCGCAGCCTGCGCCACCTGTCAGGCCCTCAGAAGAGGAAATCGAAGCCAATCGTATGGCTGCCTATGAACAAGGCTACAAGGCGGGCTGGGATGACGCAACTCGTGCCGAAGGTGAAGACCAATCCAGAATCGGGGCAGAGTTTGCGCGCAATCTTCAAGATTTAGGCTTCACATTTCATGAAGCTCGTTCACATGTTATGAAAGCACTTGAACCGCTTTTGACAGAAATGGTGAGCAAGGTTCTCCCAAATCTTGTCAACGAAACCCTTGGTCAGACCATTCTCGAAGAACTTTTGCCAATGGCGGAGAACGCTTCGGATGCACCGATACAAATTGTTGTTTCTCCAGCATCACGTCCGGCAATTCAGCGTCTTATTGACGACTCGTTAACCATTCCATTGGACATCATTGAAGAACCAAGTCTCGCCGAAGGTCAGGTCTATCTGCGCATGGGAGAGCTTGAGAAAAAGATCGATATGGATGCCGCCGTGGACAAAATCGGCAAGGCGATCAATGCCGTCTACGCCCTGAATGAGGAGGCCATGAAACATGGTTGAACAGACTGAAGACACTGCCGCGAATCCGTTTTCTCAGGTTCCTATCGAGATCACGATCTCCGTCGGCAAAGCGCGCCCGCTTGTGAAGGATTTGCTGAAATTGCAAAGCGACAGCATCTTGCCATTGGATCGCAATGTTGAAGATCCGGTAGAGCTTTACGTAGGCGATAAACTGATCGCGCGTGGAGAATTGCAGGAGCTGGAGGGCGGGCAAGCCGGTCAATTGGCAGTGCGTCTCATCGAGGTTGCCGATCTGAAAAACGGGTTGTGAGCGCTCATGCGGCTTTCTGCACCTTTGCTTCTGCTGGTCGTCAGTTTTTTGGTGATCGGGGAAACGGCCAGCGCACAGGCCATCACGCTCGATCTCGGTGACGACGGTTCACTTGCAACACGATCCATTCAGCTGTTGCTGCTCATCACGGTGCTCAGCATCGTGCCTGGGATCGCCATCACACTGACCTGTTTTCCATTCATCGTGACAGTTTTGTCGATTTTGCGACAAGCCATCGGTCTGCAACAATCGCCCCCGAACATGTTGATGATCAGCCTCGCGATGTTTCTCACCTATTTTGTGATGGAGCCGGTTTTCACAGAAAGCTGGGCGATCGGCATTCAGCCTTACGTGAACGGCGACATCCCTCTCGAGCAAGCCTTCCAGCTATCAATTGATCCCTTTCGAGGTTTCATGTCGAACCGGATTGATCCCGATACATTTCAACAGCTCCAAGAGCTTCGCACAGATTTTAGCGATGTGAACGGTGTGGCCCGCGACGCGCCTCTGTCCCTTTTGGTGCCATCTTTCCTTCTTTCAGAAGTCGAGCGCGCCTTTCAGATCGGCTTTCTCATTTTTCTTCCTTTCCTCATTATCGACCTCGTCGTCTCGGCAATCCTGATGTCCATGGGCATGATGATGGTCCCTCCGGCCATTGTTTCCTTGCCCTTCAAACTGGCCTTTTTCGTTGTCTCTGACGGCTGGGCTTTGATTTCCAGCGCACTGGTTCGCAGCTATTTCTAAGCGGAACAAACACACACACAGACCACTAAAAAGAGAACGCGCCTCCCACACGGGGGCGCGTTTTTTTCTGGCCAGGGCGTGGGGGCTCCCAATCTAGCCTTCCACTCAGTAGCTCATTTTTGTCCTCGGTGCGGCTTACCGCACCAAGAACTCCGCATGCAGAGCACCTGCAGCTTTAATACTTTTCAGGATGTCGATCATGTCGCGCGGAGACACGCCCAGCGCATTCAGCCCCGCAATCACTTCTGACAAAGAAGTCCCCTCTCTGACCTCCGCAAGGCCTATGCCTGGCTCTTCCTGAATTGAGGCTTGCGTTCTTGGCACCACCACCGTTCCGCCCTCTGAGAAGGGGTTGGGTTGAACCACGAGTGGCTCTTCCTGAATACGCAGCGTCAGGTTGCCCTGGCTCACGGCCACACGTGAAATTCGCACATCCTCGCCCATCACGATTGTACCGGATCGTTGATCAACCACGACCCGCGCTTTGCGTTCCGGCTGAACAGAAATATTTTCCACCCGCCCCAAGGCATGCGCCGGAGATAATTCCTTTGTCGCTTTGATGTCCAAAATCACCGTACCGGCATCAAGCATGCGCGACACCACACGACCGAAATTCTGATTGATCGCATTTTCAATTCTCTCTGCGGTCGTGAAATCTGGGTTGCGCAATGCCAGGCGCACCGATTTGAGCTGCGTGAAATCAAAATCAATCTCACGCTCTACACGGGCGCCAGAAGGAATCACACCTGCCGTCGGGACGCCCTGTACAACAGAGGCACCATCGCCTTCGGCCGAGGCACCGCCAGCAATGACCGTGCCTTGAGCGACGGCATAGATCTGACCATCGGGGGCATTGAGTGGCGTCATGATAAGGGTGCCGCCCAAGAGACTTTTCGCATCGCCAATCGCCGAAACTGTCACGTCAATTTTGCCGCCTGTTCGCGAAAACGGGGGCAAGGTTGCCGTCACAAAGACGGCGGCTACGTTTTTAGGACGAAACTGTTCGCCCGTTATATTCACACCGAGACGCTCAAGAATATTAGACATGATTTCTTCGGTGAAAGGCGCATTTCGAATGCCATCGCCAGTTCCATTCAAACCAACGACAAGACCGTAGCCGACAAGATCGTTGCCGCGCACACCATCGAATTCAACGAGATCCTTGATCCGAATCGGGTTGGCGACAGCCGGCATCGCCAAGAGAACAGTGAGTAGAAGAGACGTGAGAAGTTTAAGCATCAGATGTAATCCGCAAGACTGAGTTGGGACATACGCGCGGTCAGCGTGTAGATGAGTTGAAGTTGCGTCTCCGTTTGAGTCAGCATGGACGCGGACTCATAGGGATCCGCCGAAATGATTTCGGATTTGGCCAGTTCATAGGAATAAGTCATTGCACTGTTGGACAGGTTGGCTTCCTCGATACGCGCCTCAATCGAACCGACTTGCGCCTGGAGATCGGCCAAACCAGCTTGGGCGCCCATCAGCGTTTCACCAGCACTGCGCAGTAGCGAAGCTTGGGCACCAACGTCGCCTTCGAAAACCCCTTCGTCGACCAGCGAGGCCACGGCCAAGCCCATGAGTGTCTCGCGAATGGAGTCGTTCTGTGCCGTGATCTCCAGTTTTACTTTTTCATTTTCCCCAAGAGAAAATGGTGACAGAGGATTTGCCGAGCCTTGATAGGCCGTGGTTTCATAACCGCCGCCACTGGACATAAACCAATCGTCGACAATCGTCTCAACGTCAGCGACCGTGGTCGCACCCGCAACCGCTGTCATCAATTCACTCATCATGTCATCGGCAGAGATGAGCGCAGTTTTACCAGTTGCCGCGCCACTCAGAAGCGCGCGGTCGCCAATGCGGGCATTCAACGTCGAAACAACTGCATCAAACCTTGTACGTGCATCTTTCGCGGCAACGGAGACACTTGTCGCATCAGCGTTCGTCGACGCAGTCAGCAAACTCGAAGAAAGCTTCGCGACATGTGATGAGACTGAGCCAAAACTCGATTGCAATGCCGTCGCAAAGAGGTCCGCCTCCTGTATCGCAATATCATATGAACCCAATGTCCGCAGAGAACGTTCAATCGACGCCAAGGGGGAGAAATCACCTGAGACCGATGAAGACAGGTCATATTTTTCTCCGCTTGCGACCTCGTAATTATATCTATCAAGGTCCTGTTTGGTCTGTGTGGTGATCCTCATGTTGCGAATGGAGGCAGCCATATCGCCGAAAGAAATCGTGCTCATCGTCAAATCCTCATCAACTGATCCATCAACGCCTCAATCGTTTCGATCACTTTGGCGTTTGCGGCATAGGTCTGTTCGATCACCAGGAGCCGCTGCATTTCCTGATCGGTGTCCACACCGTTTTCCATCTCGATAGCCTCAAGAGAGTCGCGTCGGGCAGCGGCATAGGTGAGATCCGCCTCCGCATTGAGTTGATTGGTCTCTGCCAAGGAATAGATGTCAGCCGCAAATCCCAGCGCCGAACGCTCGATACCCGTCAATCCGCCCGAAGCAGCCACACGCGACTTTTTTAAAGCCTCCGCCAAAGAATTCAGGATGGTGGCATCGCCCTGGTCGCCTTCTGCAAGGGCGCCAAGCCCATCGCGAAGTTTCCAAAGATCGCCCCCTTGGTCCGGGTCGACTAACGCAGTTACAGAAATTCGGCCCGCCAGGCCCTCTTCGTTCAAGGCATCAAAGGCCAGACCATCATCTGTGAACAGACCCGCATCGCCCGATGACAATGTCGGGTCGGCGTCAGGTGTCTGGAAACGCTCGATCAGGTCGCGCGCAAGTGCGTCGAGTTCCACCTGAGCTTTGGGCGCCAAAACATCCCGAACTTCAAAAAGGCCAGCAAGCTTGCCCCCAGCAATGGGACCGTTTTCTGCGCTTGTAGGCATATCCAAACCGTTGATCGTCAGGCCCGACAGGGCACCTCCGGAAACGGTCATGTCGGGCGTGATGATCGGGGTTTGGGTAAACCCGATGGTGGCTGCTTTGGAGTCGACCAGAAATGCCCCGCCATTTGTATAGAGGGCAATCATTCCGTTATCTTTTTCGACTTCATTCAGAGGGATGATTTCGGAGATTTGATCCACCAAAATCTGGCGTTGATCCATCAGGCCATTTGCATCGTAACCCTGGGTGATCTGTTTCTGAATTGCGACATTGAGATCGACGACTTGCTGTAACGCGGAATTCAGGAAATCGACGGTCTGCGCGATTTCCTTATCCGCCGCCATCCGGGTGTCCATGATACCCTCCGACGCACTGTTGATCTGCTGGACCACATCTGTGGCAGCGTCCAGAACCGTGGCCAGTCGCGCCTCGGAATCCGGGCGACTGGCCGCTTCGATCAGAGCCGTTTCAAGACCCGTGATCCGTCCAGCGATGGAATCCTTTTCATCGGCCTGTCCCATCGCAGCGGCATAGGAATCGTAGAAATCGGCTCTCGTATTTTCGAGAGCGGCTTCTGCATTCGCATAGCGCCGCTCTCCTGTCACGACCGGATCGTGATACCTGGTGACACCGACGACGGAAACGCCTGACCCGGTTCTGCTCAGTTGTTGCGAGGTTAACTCGATTTCTCGTTTGCCATACCCTTCGGTCATCGCATTGGCGACGTTGGAGGACACGACATCCGCCGCACGCGACACAGCATTCAGGCCACTCAAGGCATTTGAAAGGGCCGAAGAAATACTCATGTCTCAGTCTCCTACGCTGTTGCCAAAGGCGTTAACGTTTGATGTTCGTCGTCTCCTGCAGCATCTCATCGACAGTCTGGATGACCTTCGCATTCGACGAATAGGCCCGTTGCGTTTGGATCAGGTCGGTCAGTTCCGCGGCCACATCGGTGGCAGATCCCTCACGTGCAAAGCCTTCGATCGTACCGGTCGGGCCGTCACCAGCATCCCACAAGAAGAAGGAACCGGAGTCTGGCGATACCTGATAAGTCTGGTTGCCCAGAGAGGTCAGGCCATTGGGGTTCGGAACGTCCACCAGCGGGATTTGATAGATCACGCGGGTAAAACCGGTATCGTAGGTTGCCGTGATATAGCCGCCGTCGTCGATCTCTACCGAAGTCAGGTTACCAACGGGCGAACCGTCTTTGGTGATCGAGGTGGGCGCAAACCCGTCAGACAGCTGGGTGAGACCATTGGTGTCGCCCGGTTTGCCGATGGTCATTTCGATCGGGCCACCCGCAACGGTCAGAGCCAGGGTGCCTGCCCCCGAATCATAGGTTGCAGATGCCGGGTTGTTGACGGTCGGAGTGACGGTCGAAAGCGTGCCGCCTGCGCCGCGCGTATCATCGAACACCAGATCATATTCGCCGATAATGACACCACCGGATGCGGTGTCCGTGATGGTCATGGTCCAGCTGTTCGGCGTGCCAAGATCAGGGGTAAAAGTGATGTCCAGCGCTTCGGAGGTACCGAGGTTGCCGAAATATTCAACGGAAGCTGGCAAAGCGGTAGTCGCACCTTCTGCGGGCAGGTTCACACCGAGGTTGATTTTGGTGGTCGGATCACCGGCCGTCTGGTTGGAATTGATGACCACGGGTTCAAGCCCCGTCATCGTGTCGCGTGCATAAGTGGCGATGGACCCATCCGCCTCGGCCGGCCACCCAAGCAGAACAAGGCCAGAGGATGTTTTCAGAATACCATCCGCATCCGTATGAAACGATCCGGTGGTGGTCATCATCAAGGGTTGATCGCCCATGTTGCCATCGAGCGAAACTTCGGTGGTCACGGGAAGGAAGCCGCCATCTGCCACCGCAATGTCAGTCGCATTCGAAGTCGAAATCAGCGGGCCTTGTTCATCGATCAAGCGAGTCGTGCTCGCCCGGACACCGCCTGCGGTATAGGTGCCCGTGTTCGCAGAATTTGAAATCACGAAGGATTCGAAATCCGTTGAGGCCCGTTTGTAACCGTATGTCCCTGAATTGGCGATGTTATCGGAAATCGTGGCAAGACGTGTCGCGTTTGCGGCAAGGCCGGCAACACCGGCATTTAGAGAGGAAGAAATCGACATAGGGGTAGCGCCTTTCTGCTGCTGAGACCCAAAAACTGGCCTCAGCATGCACAATTAGACTTAACGGCTCCCTAACGCTTAAAATGCGATCTATTTGCCGGGCTGTTTGCGCAGCAAAACGATCTCAACACGGTTGTTGCGCACCGCCATCGGGTTGCCGACAGCGGGCTTTCGGTCCGCATAACCGGTAACACGCTGAATACGTTTCGCCGGGGTGCCATTCTCTTCCAGAAGCAACCGCACCTGATCTGCCCGCTGGGTGGACAATCCCCAAACCGGATTATCGGCCACCACCAGAGGTTGCGACTGTACATAGCCGGTGATGGCAATTTCGTTGCGAACGATCTTGAAAACTTCCGATAGCATTTCGATCAGCAAAGACAGCACTTCGGAAGGCTCTGAGGTCCTGTTTGCAAACAAGGGTTCCTCATCGAGATCATGCAACTCGATGATCAGCCCCTCATCCGTGACTCGCGTCACGATATGGCGCATCGCCTCATCCGCCGCCATGCTTTCCCCGCTGAAGGCGGTTAAAAGTTCCTGCACTTCGGCGAATGCTTTGGCTTCCAGGGCCTCCGCAGTTTCTTCATCTTCCGTGGAATCTGTTTTTCCGGCGCCACTGTCCGTATTTGACGCACCTGTGCCGTTTTGCGACAGCGTTTCCTCGGTAAAAACGGAATCTCCGCCAAAAGAGCCGTCTCCGCCACCGGAAATCCGGTTCACGGGTATGGTTGGATTAAAGTAATCCGCAAGCCCTTTGCGTTGCTTTTCCGTTGTCGCATTCAGCAACCACATCAAAAGAAAAAAGGCCATCATTGCGGTCACGAAGTCAGCGTAGGCCACCTTCCACGCACCCCCATGGTGTCCGCCACCAGCGATGACTTTCTTTTTCTTGATGATAATGGGAGCGTTCCCTTTACCGCTCATGTCACCACCTCATTTTTCACCCGGCTCCAGAGGTAGCAGCAACGCCTAAACACCAGCTTAACTTATAAAATTGTCCTAACATTCCCGCGTAGAACCAAGTCCAGATACCAGTGCGGAGTCCGAGACCTTTAACAGTATTCTCATTTCCACACCAAATCGGTCCGCCTTCGCCGAGGAGAGGCGTTTCGCAGGAGAGGCTCAATAACAATCTGGTGAGAACGGCCACAGGCAGATGAAAATACCACAATTCTTAAAGTTTACTCTTTTTGTCGACTTACTTCCTTGCTATCGGAACCGTAACGCAAACGTCCTGAACCGCCCCCCCTCACGGACCAACACATAAAGAGACCTGATATGATCGGACCTATTCTGAAAGCCCTGCCAGCATTTGCGATGGGACTTATCGCGCTTCCTGCCGTTGCGACCGACCTGACGACGGTTTCCGGCCCGGTCACCATCAATGAACGCCCAGAAACGGTGATCTCTTTCGATGTTGGCACGCTCGATACACTCAACGCCCTTGGTGTCGATGTAGCCGGTCTGACGCAGCCTATGCTTGTCCCGGCACTGGCCGCGCTCGACGATGGATCGCGCAGCAATATCGGCACTCTGTTCGAGCCCGACTACGAACAGGTTTTTGCGCTGTCCCCTGATCTCATTTTTGCAGGCCCCCGGACCGCACCGCAAATTGCGAAACTGACCCAAATTGCGCCCACTGTCGACATGAGTCCCTTTTCCGATAACCTCGAAGACGTCGTCATCACACAGACGCGCGAATTGGGCGACCTCTTTGGCAAATCCGCAGAAGCTCAGGCTTTGACGGATCACCTGAGCGCGTCTCTGGAAGAATTGCGCGGGCTGACCGAAACAGCCGGCAAAGGCCTTATCGTCATGACAAACGGTCCGAAAATCTCTGCCTTCGGCTCCGGGTCGCGCTTTGGCTGGGTGCACAGCACGCTCGGCATCGCGCCCCTGATCGAAAATGTCGAGGCGCAAACCCATGGTGAAGCGATCAGTTTTGAATTTCTGCATGAGGCCAATCCCGATTGGCTGATTGTCTTTGACCGCACCCGTGCCACCAATGGCGATGGCCCGAAGGCCGAAGAAACCCTCGACAATGAATTGGTGGCTCAAACCACAGCGATGCAAAAAGGGCAGGTGATCTACGTCCACCCCGCCGATTTCTACATCGCAACGACTGGTGTGCGTTCGCTTCAGGACACCGTCGACCAGTTCATCGCAGCGTTCAAGTAACCGCTCGTGCGCAGCGTTTCTCTTCATATGCTGCTTGCGTTGGCCTGCGTTCTCGCGCTGGCGGTGATGAGCCTGTTCATCGGCGTTGCGAACATGGATCTATCGGCCGTGCTGCAGGGTGACGGAGAAGATACGCTGATCCTTATGGCCAGTCGCATTCCGCGGACCATTTCCCTTATTCTGACCGGCACCTCGCTTGCGATTGCCGGTCTCATCTTTCAGATGCTGACTCGCAACAAATTCGTCGAACCCTCGACCGCTGGCACAGCCGAAAGCGCGGGTCTGGGTCTGTTGATTGCAGTCTTCTTTTTCCCCGCCGCGCCACTTTTGATCAAAATGGTCATTGCCGCAATTTGCGCCATCGCAGGCACCCTGTTGTTCTTGCAGCTCCTCAATCGCCTCCCCCCTCATGAGCCACTTCTGGTGCCTCTGGTCGGGCTGATGCTCGGCGGGGTGATTGGAGCGGTTGGGACGTTCTTTGCCTACAATGCGGATCTTTTGCAGTATCTGAGCATCTGGACGACGGGTGAATTTTCCGGCGTGTTACGCGGTCGCTATGAGATTCTCTGGGTGACCGGAGTGCTTGCCATACTGGGCTATCTCTATGCGGATCAGTTTTCGATCATCGGACTTGGGCACGACACATCGGTGACACTGGGGCTCAACTACAGGACCGTCATGTGGCTGGGTCTGATCATTGTTTCGGTGATCACAGCCGTTGTGGTTGTCAGCGTCGGGACAATCCCTTTTCTGGGCCTGATCGTGCCGAATATCGTGAGCCGGATCGTGGGCGACAATCTTCGCATCGCTGTGCCCTGGGCCGCCAGCCTAGGAGCAGGTTCTTTGTTGGTCTGCGACATGATCGGGCGCGTGATCCGACATCCTTATGAGATTCCGATTGGCACGATTTTTGGTGTTTTGGGATCTCTGGTGTTTCTTTACCTTCTGTTGGGGCGCAAAAGCCATGCCGTCCGATAGCGCCATGACTGTCACACACCCCCGAACCGAGGCGGCACCCGTTGTGCGACGGATCGCGCTTTTGTGCGCTTTGGCTGCGCTATCTGCACTGGCTTTCTTGACCCTTGGCGTGCCAAAAGGCGCGTTGGAATTCGCTCTAAAATTTCGGGCGGAAAAGCTGGTCGGATTGATACTGGTCGCCTTCGCCATCGCCGCCTCCACCCAGCTGTTTCACACCGCCACACGCAACCGCATTTTAACCCCGGCCATCATGGGGTTCGATGCACTTTACCTGATGATCCAGACAAGCCTCGTGTACGGGCTGGGCGCAATTGCCACCCTCAGCATCCCGATCATCCCCAAATTCTTCTTTGAAGTCGTTGCGATGATGAGCTTTTCAACCGGGTTGTTTTTATGGCTCTTTACGACCAGAGGGCGTGATCTTCATCTGCTCATTCTTGTTGGCATCATCTTTGGAACGCTGTTTCGAAGCCTCTCTGGCTTTGTGGCCCGGATGATAGACCCCAACGAATTCGTTGTCGTCCAATCCTCGATGTTCGCCAGCTTCAACACCATCGACAGTAGCCTCCTGGGCATCGGCGTCTTTTTATGCGCGATCTGCGTGCCAGTGCTCTGGATCATGCGGCACCAATTCGACATTCTGGCACTCGGTCGCGAGACGGCAATCAATCTTGGCCTGCATTATCGTCGCGTGATGTTTATCAGCTTCGCGTTGATCGGGCTTCTGGTCTCGGTCTCGACCGCTTTGGTCGGCCCGGTGACATTTTTTGGTCTGCTCGTCACCCATCTGGCCTATCTCATCCTGCCAGGCGCACGTTTTGCGCCCACGATGTTCGCCAGCCTCCTGATTGCAATCATCACGCTTGTCGGCGGACAGGCCATTTACGAACACGTGCTGAACCTGAAGGGCACATTGTCGGTGGTGATTGAACTCGCAGGTGGACTTGTTTTCCTCTTTCTTCTCCTCAGAGGCGTCAAAAAATGATCGAAATTTCAAACGTCAGCCATGTGATCTCCGGCACGCCGATCCTGCGTGAGGTCGATTTGAAAATCCCGAAAGGGGGCATCACGGCGCTGATCGGACCGAACGGGGCGGGCAAATCCACTCTGCTGTCCCTGATCGCACGTCTCACAAAATTGCAAAGCGGCACCATCTGTGTCGAAGGCAATGACATTACGGCAACGCCAACCGATGTTCTGGCCAAGCGGTTGTCGATCCTGCGTCAGGACAATGCAATCGGCGCGCGTCTGACCATCGAGGATCTGGTGGGATATGGCCGCTACCCTCATCATAAAGGACTACCCGGTCCAGAGGATCATGCCCATGTGGATCAGGCTTTGGCCTCGATGTCGCTGCAGCCTCTGCGCAAAAGGTTCCTTGATGAACTGTCCGGCGGTCAACGCCAGCGCGCTTTTGTTGCGATGGTGCTGGCTCAGGATACGGAGTTTGTGCTGCTCGATGAGCCACTCAACAATCTGGATATGAAACATGCGCGTCGCATGATGGAACAAATACGCCAACAGGCGGTGCAAACCGGCAAAAGCTTTGTCATCGTCGTCCATGACATCAATTTTGCCGCCGCCTATTCCGATTGGATCGTGGCGTTGAAAGACGGCCAAGTCTACGCGCAAGGCAGCCCCTCGGACATTGTCACAAGATCGAAATTGCAGGAAATTTTCGATCTGGACATCGCCGTGGAAACTGTGGCCGGTCACCCCTTTGCCCTGCATCAGATTACGCCACCCCCAGGGTGACATCAAAAGTCATTCTGCCTCCATGTGACGACCTGACTGCGTGATTGGCCTGACGTGTGACCAAAAAAACGGATCACGTTTGCGGTCCATTAAGACATGCGTGCGATAAACCCCCAAATTTTGTTGGAGTTCGCACATGAACATCTCTTTAAAAACCGTCTCTGGTCAGCTCGTTCTCGCAGCGGGTATCATCATCTCTGTCATCGTTGTCGGCATCACCGCTTTCAACGGCTGGCGCACCTCTGAAAAAGTGAACAGCCGCGTTTTGCAACACGCCACCGAGCGGGCAGAATGGGCCGGGGACCAAGTCGGAATTCTTGTGACCGAAGCCACGTCAACGAGCATCGCGCTGAGCGGGATGATTGAAGGCTATGTCGGCACGGGCCAGCCGCAAGGCGCGGAAATTATTTCGATGCTTGAAGATGTTCCCATGCAATTCGAGAACCTGTATTCGTCCTGGATGTCGGCCATACCCGGCGGAGCCGCTTCAACTTTGATCAACGGTGATTCCGGGCTGAACTCGGCGGGTGTTTTCACACCCTACTGGACCAAGAACAACTCCGGCGGCCTCGATTTTCAAACCTTCTCGGTCGACACATCCCAAGAATGGTTTGCCGAACCGATCCGCACCGGAAAAAGTCTGATCTCGGAGCCCTATCGTACAACCGAAGGACGCTTGATGACTTCGGTCTCCGTGCCTGTACGGCACAACGGTGAAATCATCGGTGTAACTGGTGTCGATATCACACTGGCGCATCTGACGGAACTCCTGACGGAGATGAAGGTTTTCGGCGACAGCCAGATGGCTTTGGTCGACAGCAACGGCAAATGGCTGTCGCATCACGATCCCGAACGTCTGATGCAGGTCTACGAGGGCATCGGCTCCGAAGATGTCAAAGCCGCATTGAGTGACGGCCAGCCGCGCATCATCCGCGGCCTGCCGGACGGCGTAACCCGGGTGGTCTACCCTTTCACTGCCAATGGCATGCATCGCACCTGGGCCACGATTCTCGATGTGCCACGCGATGTCTTTGCGGCTCCGGTACGTCAGGAAGTCTTGATAAATGTCATCACCGGTTTGCTCATCCTGATGCTCACGATGGGGACCATCTTTATCTCATCACATCGCAAAGTACGCCTGCCCTTGGCCACCATGCTAAAGGACGTGAACGCGCTGGCCGATGGCGATTACGAACAAAATGTCTCTGGCACGGACCGTCGCGACGAGATTGGCACCATGGCCCACTCCCTGGAAAGCCTGCGACAGACTCTATATGACAATCGCGATCTTGAAAAAGAACAACAACGCCTGAGAGACGAAGCAGACAAAGCGCAGGCCGATCGCGTGGCGAATGAAGAGCGTCAGCGCGAGGAAGCAGCGGAACGTGAACGCCAGGAGCGCCTGCGCGAACAGCAGGAACGCGAATCCAAAGAAGCCAGCAGGCAACAGGAGGAAGCCGAACGCACCGCACGTGCAGCAGAGCTATCCCGCGTTATAGGCTATCTTGCAACAGCCCTTCAGGGCCTGGCCGAAGGCAACATGGACGTCAAAATCGTCGAGAAATTCGACGACCAATACGATCCCCTTCGCGTCAATTTCAACCAAACCGTTGATCGTCTCTCAGAGCTTGTGTTCTCGATTGGAAATGCGACAGGTGAAATTAATGAAGGTGCCCAGCAGATTACGGGGGCGATCTCGGATCTTTCCCGGCAGACAGAAAGCAATGCCGCAACACTGGAAGAAACTGCGACCGCGCTTAACGAACTGACCGCCTCGGTCCAATCTGCTGCACAGAATGCGCATCAAGCCAATACTCTGGTCAGCGAAACCTCTGAACAAGCTCAAAGCACTTCAAAAGTGGTCGAGGACACAGTCATGGCGATGGAAGAGATCAAGACCTCCTCCACACAGATTTCGAAAATCATCTCGGTGATCGACGATATCGCATTCCAGACCAACCTTCTTGCCCTGAACGCCGGCGTCGAAGCGGCTCGTGCAGGTGAAGCGGGACGTGGCTTTGCCGTGGTTGCCTCAGAGGTGCGTGAATTGGCTCAACGTTCATCTGGAGCGGCGCGCGAGATCAATGATCTCATCGTCAAGTCAGGTAATCAGGTCCTGAATGGTGTAGAAAAGGTGAGTACAACAGGTGAATCCCTGCAATTGATCTTCCAATCAATCGCGAAAATTTCGGCCCTTATCCGTGATATTGCCGCATCTTCGAAAGAACAGGCGTCTGGCATTTCCGAAATCAACGAAGCCGTCAACCAGATCGACCGAGCACAACAACGGAACGCCGCCACATCAGAAGAAACCACATCCGCCTGCACTATCTTGAGCATGCAAGCAGACACTCTTGCAGACCTTGTCGCCAAGTTTCAAACCAGTCAGTCAAACACGGGAGCACTCGCAGAAGCGAGTTGATGTCTAGGCCTGTAGAGCGCAGTATGCATTGCTTTTGTTCAGCTCATGGCGACCCTGGCAGAACGCCGAGGATCGCAGAAAAAACCAGCAAAATCAACAAACACTCTGGGACACAATTGGCTCTTGCGAGGCTTTGCAGAACAATGACTTACCAGCAAAAATGGGACACAGCTTGTGTCAGCCCTTAAAGAAAAATCCCGGTTCGGCGGCAACCGGAACCGGGATCAAACCTAAAGTAAAAGCCTCCAGCTTTCTTGGTCACCTTACCGCAAATCTCGACGTTGAAGCAACCAGCAATCAAGGCGGCAAACTGCTGCCGGGCGATGTGTCATGAGTGTTCGGTTGACGCACAACGGCTTACCTGCCGACATGACACCCTACCGATTGAAGCAATTTCTGCAGCAGGCAAGGACCTCGCTCGGGCTCTCGGCAGGGGCAGTCCAATATCTCGGGTTCGCAATAGATAACTGCCAACCCACCGATTTCCAGCAGGGCCGAATATGCGCCATCTGGCATTCACTGGAGCGGCTTGGAGCGGTCTTTCGTCTGTCGAAGCGACAGATTGGGAGGATCGAAGCTGAACTGGTTGATGCAGGCCTGATCAAACGCACTTACCCCGAACGCAAAAGCCGCTCCGGCGAACGAGTTGATAGCGTCATCAGGCGCGCAGCGGGCATCAATCTGGCTCCGCTCATCGAGCAGGCGGAGTACATTCGGTTGCTGGTTAGCCGTCAGATCCAGGCCGATGAAGACCGCAAGCAGTTGCGCGAGCATATTCAGGGCCTCTTTCGGCAGATACGAGAGCTGGAAAGCACAGGTGCCGATGAGGCGGCAACCCTCATTCTGCCGCGTCGTCGGCCCACCGAGCTGAGCGGCATCGAGAAAATGCAGGAAATCGCCGAGGCGCTGGAAGCTGTGCTGGCAGATTTTTCGGCAGTTGCCGGTCAGTCAGAGTTGACCGTCGAGTCAGACGAAAATATCCGACTCAATACGAATGAAGAAAAGAAAAACAAAATTCGTATCGCCGAGACGCCGAGGGAAGAAAGCCGCTTGAACACCAGCCCGGCCCATGCCCGGCTTTGGGCCGGAGCACAGCTGGGCGAATACATTGATCTGTATGCCTGTGGCGCTCCGCCAGATTGGCAGACAGTTGCGCGCGCGGCGCATGATCGGGCCTACGAGCTGGGCATTTCCAGCCGGTTATGGCGAGAGAGATGCACGCAGCTTGGCGAGGCAAGAACCGCGCTTTGCCTGATCGTAGCGGACCGAAATGCACAGCGGGAAGACGCCTTTGGAGTTGAGAATGTAGCCGCTGCGTTCGCAGGGATGGCCCGAAAAGAGGCCAAACACATAGCCGTTCTCGACGGCTTGGTCGGAGAGCTGACACATGCGCTGCTCCGGTCGGGAGGCAACCTATGAATTACCCTCGTCGGCCTTCGGAGAAAGAGAGCAAGGTTACGCATGTGTCCACATGCGCCTTGGAAGGGGAATGGGCTGCCGCCCTTTCCCCTTCACCCCAAGCCCGGCGCGCGGCGCGCCTTAGGTGGCTGGCATGAATAAGCGAGAGCCGAAGCCGCATGTGGCGCGGGAACTGGTCCTGCGGGTGCGCTGCACAACGGAAGAGCGTGCTGCATGGTTGCATAAAGCCCGCGCTCAGGAGCGATCCCTGTCCGACTATGCCCGTCACGTCCTGTCCGCTGAGCCGATGCAGCGACGTGCCGGGCCGCTGGTGGTTGATCCGATGCTACTGGCGGCGGTCGGGCGCGCGGGCAATAACCTCAACCAAATCGCTCGGGCTATGAACTCCGACCGAAAGGCGGGCCGCTCCATCGACCTGATCGCGGTGCGCACGCTCTTGATGGCGCTGGACCGGCAACTTGCCGAGATTGTCGCAGAGAATTCCCGATGATGGTGCGCTTTTTCACGCATGGCGATGGCTCGGGGCGCGCGGCGGTGGAATATCTGCTCGCCGAGGAGGTCGCAGCCTATTGCGAGGACCGCAAGCGCATCGCGGGCCAGACCGTTCGCCGAGATGTGTTGCCAGAGGTGCTGTCAGGCGACCCCGAGCTGACTCGCGCACTGATCGACAGCAATACTCGGAAGTGGCGCTACACCAGCGGCGTGGTCGCCTTTCATACGGAGGATGATCCCTCGCAGGCGCAACAGGCGGCTGTGATTGGTGATTTCGAAGAAGCCGCCTTTGCTGGGCTGGAAAGGGATCAGGCGAATATTCTCTGGGTGCGCCATAAACATATGGGCAACGTGGAACTGCACTTTCTCGTTCCGCGCGTCGAACTTCACGGCAACCGCTCGTTCAACCTCGCGCCGCCGGGATCTGAGGCCTATTTCAACGCTTTCCGCGACTACTGGAACGCCCGTGAGGGCTGGATCAGTCCGAAGGAACCCTCGCGAAAGCGTATGGTCAAGCCGGTGTTCGATTTCGGCGACCGGAAGCAGATCAAGGAAACGATCCAGACGCTGATCGTCCAGCAGATCGAAGTGGGCGACATTCGCAACCATTCCGATGTCCGCGCCACTTTGGCCGAACTGGATGGCCTCGAATTCAAACCGCTGACTGACAAGCAGCTTGAGAAACGCCGCAAGGCCGATGCCGAAGAGGCCCGAGGCGGCACGCCCCGCAAGCGCGACACCCGCATCACCATGCGTATCGCGGGCACCTCGGACAGCCTGAACACATTCCGCCTTGAAGACAGGATATTCCATGAAGACTGGACCGCAGATGAATACTTTGCTGCAAAGCCTGCAAGCGAAGGTCGAGACACAAACCCACGCGACCGAAGCCCAGACCCAGCAGATGCTGAACGACTTCGAGCAGCATTTGTCGCAAGTGCTGAACGCCGCGCAGCAAAAAATCATGCAAGATATGCGCGGCCTCGAACGCTTAAGCGAAATGATCCACGACCGGACAGCCACCCAGGTCGAGGAACAGTGTCTGTCGTCAGCACCTTTGGGACAGATTTGAGGATTTGAACAACGGAGGGTTTCTGGTTCATCGTAGCCTTTAAGGAGCGAAGATGAACAAGAAGCTCGGAACATCGAAAGACGCAGCTGA
The DNA here is from genome assembly GCF_963676475.1 of uncultured Celeribacter sp. NCBI lineage: Bacteria > Pseudomonadati > Pseudomonadota > Alphaproteobacteria > Rhodobacterales > Roseobacteraceae > Celeribacter > uncultured Celeribacter sp. The sequence continues at coordinate 662,714 of NZ_OY781107.1, forward strand.
CAAGCTGGTCAAAAACATCCGCCGCAAGTCTCGCCAGACCTATTCAGCGGAGGAGAAAATCCGACTTGTATTGGCCGGATTGCGCGGGGAGGAAAGCATCTCGGCGTTATGTCGCCGCGAGGGTATCTCTGACAGCCTGTATTACACTTGGTCGACGGAATTCCTTGAGGCTGGAAAGCGTCGTCTTTCCGGCGACACAGCGCGTCAGGCGACATCGCATGAGGTGAAGGATCTGCGATCCGAGGCCATGGCTCTGAAAGAATGCGTGGCTGACCTCACCTTGGAAAACCGTCTGCTCAAAAAAAGCATGACAGGTGCTGGGGAGTTCGAGGAATGAGGTATTCAGCAACCGAGAAGTTGGAGATCATTCGCGCAGTTGAAGGGTCGCATCTGCCAACCAAGAAGACCCTTGATACGCTGGGCATCCCGCGCACCACATTTTACCGATGGTATGACCGATATGTCGAAGGTGGCTTTGATGCCCTCGCGGATCGCGCGCCTCGGCCAAAGTCGGTCTGGATCCGTATTCCGCAGGATCGGCGGGATGATCTGATCGAGTTTGCGCTGGAACATGAGGCGCTGACCACACGCGAGCTGGCCGTCAAATATACCGATGAGACGCGGTATTTTGTCTCTGAAACATCGGTTTACCGCATCCTGAAAGCCGCTGATCTGATTACTGCGCCGGACTAAAGCGTTTTTCAAAAAACTTGAGGCACTCAATTTTTGAAAAACGCAGCAAGATCAATTCAGTGTCGCAACGTTTTTCGCTCAATCTGATTCAGATTAAACGAAAAACGCTTTATGTGGTGATCAAGGCCGCCGATGAGGTCACGGACAAGACCACCGCCATCAACCAGATGTGGCAGACCGACTTTACCTACTTCAAGATCATCGGGTGGGGCTGGTATTATCTCAGCACCATCCTCGACGACGACAGCCGCTACATCATTGCCTGGAAACTCTGCACAAACATGCGTGCTGAGGATGTCACCAACACGATCGAGTTAGCCCTGACGGCATCAGGCTGCGACCAGGCCGTGGTCCGGCACAAACCTCGTCTGCTCAGCGAGCGAGCTATTGAGGCGCCATTGGTTCGAGCCCAATGGCGAGCGGTTCCTGCGACATCTCTGGCGATCTGGCCACGTGGCTGGAGGGTCAGAAGATGGACCACGTTCGCGGTGCGCCATTCCACCCGCAAACTCAGGGCAAGATCGAGCGCTGGCATCAGACCATGAAGAACCGAGTTCTGCTGGAAAATTACTACCTGCCCGGTGATCTTGAGCGCCAGATCGGGGCCTTCGTCGACTACTACAACCAGCGATACCACGAGAGCTTGAACAACGTCACACCCGCCGACGTCTACTTCGGGCGCGACAAAGCCATTCTCAGGGAAAGGGAGAAGATCAAGAAACTGACGATCCGACAGCGCCGCTTGCAACATCAAAAGCAAGCCGCATAATCAATCACACAACCGAACCAGAGCCTCCAATGTTCAAGCCGCTCTGATGTCCCATTTTAGATGACGACAGACAAGTTCGGCCAGCAGATCCTCGACATCACGCAGGCTAAGCGAGAAGCGATAATACGCCCGGACCGCGTAGGAAATGATGGAGCGCGGAAAGCGGTGGCCTTTCAGGCGCGGTCCGGAAATCTGACTGATCATCGCACGGAGCTACATAACTGCCCTGCGGAGGGCAATAACTTGACGATCCCTGACGAGTTTCTGGCACGCGGATGAGACGACAGGTCTCAGCCGTGATGGCCACTCCAGAGTTGCACATCATAGACAGCTATTGCGACGCACCATCACATGACTATCATACACGACACCTGACAGTATATTTCGGAATAAAGACATAAAGCGCATGGGATCGAACTCTGACACGCAAGACCAGATACGCGAAATCGCATGGATGCATTACGTTGGCGGCCTGACTCAGGCGCAAATCGCCACGCGTCGCGGTCTGAGCAAGATGAAAGTCCATCGCTTCGTTCAAGCCGCCCATGAACAGGGGCTCGTCAAGATTTTCGTGAACAATGTCCCGACGAATTGCATGGAGCTCGAAAGCCGCCTGATCGAGGATTACGGTCTGTCGAGCTGTACCATCGTCCCGGATGTGAACGAACTCCAGACTATGGATATTTCGATGCCTGCCGTCGCCAGCGCCGGGGCGCGGTTCCTGCATGGCCGGTTGGAAAACACGGACCAGATGATCCTCGGCATCGGGTCAGGGCGCACCATGTCCGCGATTGTCAAAGCCATGCCCGCGATCAAACGCAAGAAAGCGGAGTTCATTTCCGTCACTGGCGATTTCGCGGCCCTGAGTGACGCCAACCCGTTCGAAGTCATTCACGCCCTGATCGACAAAACCGAAGGCAAGGGGTACGCCTTTACCGCGCCCTTGATCGTCGACAGAGAAGCGGACCGCACCCTGTTCCTGCGTCAACGCAGCATCCGAGAATCCTTTGATCGGTTGCGCGACGCCTCCATGATCATGATAGGGGTCGGGCATGTTGGCCCCGGCTCGTTTTTCCGCTCTTTCGGCCTGATCACCGATGCCGAACAGGGCGACATGATCCGCCAAGGTGTGGCCGCCGACCTTGCGGGCAATCTGATCGACGATACAGGCGCCTTTATCGACAGCGGCATCGCAAAACGCATGTTGGGGATGGAGCGCGACCTGATGCATGACCGAGAAATCGTCGCCGTCTGCGCCGGGATCGAGAAATGGCAAGCGGCCCGTGCGGCGCTGCGCTCGGGCCTGCTCAATGGCTTCATTTCATCGTATAGCGTGGCCCAGCGTATTCTCGACGCCGAGTAGCGGCCTCTTTTAGGCTTTCGGCTTGAGCTTGGCCTGTTCCAGAGACCAATATTCCATGTCGAACAGATCACGCTCGTTGAGCGGCGTGAAACGCCCGATCCCTTCAGCGGCCAAGACGATCCGCGCGGTTTGTTCGGCCAGATCGGCGGCCACACCGGCCTCTTTGGGCGTCCGCCCGATGCCGACAATCCCAAGCCCCCGGATCAGCGCCACACGCGGCAACGGATCGAGCATGGTTTTCGGCTCGTCGGCATGGGGCGCATTGCGGTTGAAATAGGCCTCGTACCATGCCGCGAAATCTTTGATCGCCGCGCGCCAGTCTTCGACGCCGAATGTCGCCTCGCCGATGACCGGACGGGGCTTGATGCGGATGACGTGATCCGGTGTCGCTGTGCCGCGCCCCGTGATCTCCGCCAATCCCTCCAGCGCCAGAAAACGGTCATTCGCATCGCTGAGACGCAAATCGAGCGCCAAACTGTCCACAAAAAACCCCCATTCTTTCAAGGCATCCCGCAGCGCCGCAACCGAGGTATGCGCCTCCGGGTCCTGCGCCTTCGTACCGACCTCTTCGGGCAACAAAGCCGCGCCTTTCGCGGCAAGATACTCTTCGCACATCGTCGTATAGCGCAGAATGCGCTCGTAAGAGGTGCGGGCATCGTCGCCAAAGGAGAACAGGCCATGGTTCACCAGAAACTGCCCCGACGTTCCCGCGCCCTCTTGGACATGGATTTGATCCGCCGCGTGCGAGAGTTTGAAACCGGGCATGACATAGGGCACGATGCTCAGCTCATCGCCGAAAATCTCGCGGGCGCGCTCGGCGGCATCCGGTTGATTGGCAATGGCCAGCGCCGCACAGGAATGGGTGTGGTCGACGAATTTCGCCGGCAAAAATGCGTGCAGCAACGCCTCCACGGACGGGTTCGGCCCGCTTTGGTCCAACATCTCGCGGCGCAGGAAAGCAACCATCTCTTCGTCCGACATCGTCGCCGTCTTGCGGGCCTCTAACAGCGGATCGAGCCACATCGCGGGCAGACCCGGCCCCTCGATGGTCGCCAAATCCCAGCCGGAGCCCTTCACGTGGATGACATCGTGCTCGATGCCGTTCTTGTCGCGCCGCCGGGTTTTGACCGAGGTGTTACCCCCGCCATGCAGCACCAGATCCGGCTCCTGCCCGATCAGCTGCGACGTGTAGACCCGCATCGCGAGATCCTGTTCCGCCGGATCATCCCCCGCCGCCCGACGCAAACGCTCTGCTTCCGCTTCATCCCAAAGAGACTTCATAATCACATGTCCTTTTTCCATAATCACTGTTTCACACGCGCCCCCGCCGGACGCCAGATCGGCTCCAACCCGGAGGCCTCACCAAGATCGCGCACGCCGTCAGTCACCTCAGACCAACGCGCTTTCAACGGCGCATAGAGCGCCATATTGTCCGGATCGGGCACCACGCGGCGTTCGATCGGGCTGGCCATTGCCGCGACCGCCTCATCCAGCGTCGCAAACAGTCCCGCCCCCACAGCCGCCAACATGGCGCACCCCAGCGCGGTGGTTTCCTTAACCACCGGGATCTCAATGTCCCGACCCGTCACATCCGCAATGATCTGCGGCCAAAGCCTGCCCTGACTCGATCCACCCGTGAATTGCAGCGTGTCGTAGCGCTGCCCCGACAGAGCTTCGAGCGTCTCAAGGTGGTGATTGGCCAGGAAGGCCCCCGCCTCCATGACAGAGCGCGCCACCTGTCCAAGCGCCAGTCCCGGCGCGTTCAGATCGAGGCCCAGAAAACTCAGAGGCGGCTGTTTCCACGCATCCGACTGCATCGGACAGGCCGTGGCGGCAATCGCACCAGCAGAGCCCGCAGGCGTATCTTGCGCCAGCTTTTCGATCAGATCGAAGGCGTCAACCTCGCCGCCAGAAAGCTTTAACAAAGGCTCAAAGAACGCATCCCGAACCCAGCGCAGCGCAAAGCCGCTCAGAAATCCGATCCCTTCGACCATCCATTCTTCCGGGCGCGCGTGGCACAGCGTGCGCGGCCCGAAAGCCGGATCGACCAGTGGCTGATCCGACAGGATCGTCATCTGCCAAAAGCTTCCGCCCACCAAAGTCGCCTGACCGGCCCGACGGCCCAGCCCCAGAAGCGCAAGCTGCGTGTCGCCGCCGCCCGCGACCACCGGCGTACCGGGGGCCAAACCACAACGCGCGGCGGCCTCTGCGGTGACTTCACCAATCTTGGTCCCGGCTTCGACCACCGGCGGCACGATCTCTGACGAGAGCCCGATCAATTCGAGCAATTCTTCGGACCAGCCGCGCTGAGAGAGATCGAAAAGCGCACTCGACGAGCCCGCCGTGGGTTCGGTCACATAAGCGCCGGTCAGCCGGGTCGCCATCCAGTCGGAAATCATCCCGAGGCGATGCACACGCGCGAACACATCAGGTCGATTGTCACGCAGCCAATGCAACCGCGCAGGCGCCGTGATCGACACCCAATCGCCACCGCGCCGGTAAATCTCATCCGAAATGCCCGCTTCGGTCAGTGCCTCGGCCTGAACCTGCGCGCGCCCATCGACATTCGGACAGGCCCAAAGCACCTCGCCCGCATCGTCATAAAGCACGATCCCTTCACGCATCGAGGTCGTCGACACAGCGGCGATCTCCCCGGCGGAGATCTCAGCGGCGGCAATCGCCCGGGCAATCACCCGGTCAATCAGCGCACCATTTGGCCCGGTCGTGAAATCCAGACCGCCGGGGACACCCTCCACCGCCGGATGCCCCCATTCCTCCTGGGCGCTTCCGACAATCTCACCTCGCGTGTTGTAAATAATCGCGCGCCCGCTGCCAGTGCCGGCATCGACCGCCATCACATAGGCTGTCTTCATCATGTCCTCCCTGACGATGCCTCCCCGCACCGTCTCGAAATGTCTCGCATTCTGCCTCAGTTACATGGGTTTCTGAGTTTTTCCCCTTTCAGAAAGCGCGCCAGATCTTCTGCGATCTGTTCGGCGGCGAATGTCGCCACGCGGCGCGATGCACCGGCAATATGAGGGGTCAGGGTGACATTGGGCAATCGCAACAATTCATCGTCTTTTTTAGGCGGCTCCACCTCGAAAGTATCAAGCGCCGCGCCGCCGAGATGTCCGCTGAGCAAAGCCTCGCAAAGTGCTGGTTGGTCGACCAATTCGCCCCGCGCCGAGTTCACCAGAACCGCGCCTTTTTTCATCTTCGCGATCCGCTCCTCCGAGATGATCCCCATCGTCTCTGGCGTCACCCGCGCATGGAGGCTCAGAATATCGGATTGCGCAATCAGATCGTCGATTTCGACCTGTTCGACGCCGTCAATGCCATCCTGCACGGTCAGTTTCGCATAGGGATCGCAGATCAAGATTCGGCAGCCGAAGGGTTTGAGCAGACGCACCACCCGCTGTCCGATATGGCTGTACCCCAAAAGCCCGACGGTCAGGTCCGACAACTCGTCGCCGGTGCGGTCGTAACGGTAGAGATCACCGCGCCAGATGCCTTGGGACAGCCCGGCATGGCCCACGGTGATACGGCGCACATTGGCAAGGATCGCCCCGACGGTAAACTCCGCCACGGCGGAGGCGTTGCGGCCGGGGACATTGCACACGGTCACATTGCGGGCGCGGGCCGCTTCCATGTTGATATTGGTCGGCCCTCCGCGCGAAACACCGATGAATTTGAGGCGCGGTGCTTTTTCCAAAAGCTCTGCAGTCACAGGCGCCAGATGCGTCACCAGAACCTCTGCCTCCGCCAGCATGGCTTCGAGATCCTTGGGGTTGCCACTGTATTCCTTGATTTCCGTTCCCGCCGGTCCGTCATGCGCAAAGAACGGCACCTCGGGCCATTGCAAATCGCGCGTGACCACCTCGCATTCCGCGCCAATCGCATCGCGCACCGCAGTCTCAAAAACCGCCGAGGTGATGAATTGATCACCGATGGCGGCAATCTTGAGTTTTTCCATGTCGTCCTCCCATTCCATGTCTTTCACACGTTATAAATAACTTGACTGATATTAATTTCATGTCAAGGTCATTTATGCGGCTGCCGGTCCGGGAGGAAACAGGGCCCAGCCCAAAGGGAGGAAAATATGAACAGCAAAATTCAGACGAATAATCGGACAAAACCGCAAAGTACGGGGGCCGCGCTGTCGCGGCGCCAAGTTTTGGGCGGTGGTATGGGACTGGCCGTCGGCGCCGCTTTGGGCAGTGGCGTGCTATCAGCGCGCGCCTATGCGCAGGCGGGCGAGACCATCACCGTGCTGATGTCCCAGCCTCAGGTGGGCGGCGCCCGAATTGTCGCCGCGGCTTTCGAGGCGGAAACCGGCGTGAAGGTGGAGATCGTCCCCGTACCACTCGACCAGATTCAGCAGCAACTCACCCTCGACCTGCAATCCGGCGCGAAACGATTCGACGCCTTCGATTATTGGTACATCTCGAAAGGCTCGCTGGTCGAAACCGGTGTTCTTGAGGACATCACCGACCGGATCGAAGCCGATGCGGACGAAATCATGCCGGAAGATTTCATCGCGACCGTCTACGATCCCTACAGCCTGTACAATGGGCGTCGCTACGCTCTGCCCTTCGATGGCGACACTCATGCGCTGTTCTACAACACCGAGATTTTCGAGCGAAACGGTCTGACGCCCCCGAAAACATGGGATGAGGTCATCACCACATCAGAGGCCATCACAAAGGCCGAAAGCGCCAATGGCATCTATGGCATGGCCTTGATGGGCATTCGTGCCCCGCTTCAGAACATTTCCGTCTTTGCCAACCGCCTTGCCAACTATGGCGGCGAGTTTCTCGATGCGGATGGGCGTCCGGCGCTCGACAGCGACGCCGCGCTCATGGCGGCCCAAAACCTTGTCGCCACGGTGCCCTCAGCTCTGCCGACACCCGCGGAAACCGGCTTTGATCAGGCGCTCACCGCCTTTGTCGGCGGACGCGCCGCAATGACCGAAGGCTGGATCGACCTCGGCGCCTATTCCGAAGACAATGAGACCTCGAAGATCGCCGGAAAATGGGACGTGGTGCAATTGCCGGTCGGCGGCAGCCAGACCGAAAGCCGCGCGCCGCTCAACGCGGGATGGGCGCTTGGCATCGCGGCCTATGGCAGCAAGAAAGATCTGGCCTGGGAGTTCATCAAACTGGCGTCGTCGGCGCAGATGCATCTCGATTTGCTGACCACCATCGGCTCCGGCATCGATCCGACCCGCATCTCCGCACTGACCAGCCCGGAGTACGAGGCCTTCAACGCCCGAAGCCAACGGGCCGCGAGCGCCTCGCTCAATGGGGCGATGGCCTGGCCCACCGGACCGCAAGCGCCGCGCATGCTCGAAAGCCTGTCCGAGCAGCTCGCCATCATGATCTCCGGCGAAAGCACGCCCGAAGAGGCGATGGAGCTGGCGCAGAAAAGCTGGGAACGCCTGCTGCGCTAAGCCCTCTGCGGACAGGACCTGCCTCTTGGACGCGCCTCGCGGATGCCGCGCCCAAGAGGTGTAATTTCATGAATGACAACACAGAGGAGGCCCCATGATGGCGACGCCACCGGCAGCTTCTTTCGGATCAGATCGCGGCGCAAACCAGCGCAAGCGTGCGGAATGGAGCATGACCCTGCCCTTGATGGCCGGGCTTGCGATTTTCGCAGGCTACCCTTTGGTGTACCTCGTGCTTCTGGCCTTTTCCCGCTCCGATCTCGGTCAACAGTTTCAGGGCTTTGTGGGCCTCGAAAATTTCGATTGGGCGCTCAGCGGCACGAATTTTTCGGGCTCCGTGGGCCATGCCATCCTCTTCGCGCTGATCGTATCCTTGGTGCAACTGGCGCTTGGGCTCTACCTAGCGGTGATCTTGAGCAAGATCGTGCGTGGCGGGCGGTGGCTTCGGACCATCGTGCTTTTGCCGCTGATGACACCGCCAGTGATGGTCGGGATCGCCTGGAAGCTGATCCTCAACCCGTCAGGCGGATGGCTGAACGGCATCTTGCTACGCACCGGGCTGATCGACGACCCGATTTCGTTTTTCGGCAACCATGACCTCGCCTTTCCAGCGATCATGCTGGCGGACACATGGCAATGGACGCCGCTGATCGTGATCCTGTGCTTTGCGATCCTGCAAGGCGTGCCGCATGACGTGGAAGAGGCCGCCGCCCTCGATGGCGCCTATCCGAAACGGATTTTCTGGACCGTCACCCTGCCGATGATCGCGCCTGCGCTGCTCTCCGTCTACCTGCTTCGGGTGATCATGGCGCTCAAGACCTTCGATCTGGTCTATACGCTCACTTTCGGCGGCCCCGGCAATGCCACCAACATCGCCACGTTCGAGATCTGGAAAACCGCGCTGCGGGAATTCGATGTCGGCCTCGCCGCGGCCCAGACGCTGATGTTCGCGATCACCGTTTCTGTCGTCACCCTGCCCATCGTTTTGCTGCACAATCATCTGGAGAAACGTCGATGACCGCCTCTGTTCAGGACACCCGCACGGATCGCCTGATCCGGTTCGGCTTTCTGGCCGCGATGCTGATCTTTTTCGCGCTGCCCATCGTCTACCTGTTCTCGACCTCGTTCAAAACGCCCGACGATGTGTTGCAAGGTCGGCTCCTGCCAGAGGCCGCGACGCTCAAGAATTACCCCAATGCCTTCGCGCATGTCCCGGTGCTGCGTATGATTTGGAACTCGGTCGCCGTGGCGCTTTTGAGCGGGGTGATCACGCTGGTGATCGCGGTGCCCGCAACCTATGCCACAATCAAACTCGGCGCCTTTCGCAGGACCGTCCCCAACATCACGCTGGCCTCTTATGCCGCGCCACCGATCATCGCGCTGATCCCGCTGTTCTACCTGTTGCAAACCGCACAGCTGATGGACAGCATTCCGGGCCTTGCGTTGGTTCACGGGCTGATGAACCTGCCCGTCGCTTTTTGGTTGCTCAAGAGTTTTGTCAGCGACATCCCGGCAGAGATCGACGAAGCCGCCTGGATCGACGGCGCGGGCTATTGGCACACGCTCTTCGCAGTGATCCTGCCGCTGATTTTTCCCGGCATTCTGGCCACCGCACTGATCTGTATCATTCTGTCTTACAACGAGTTTCTTTTTGCCTCGGCCCTGACATTCAGCGAAGCGAGCCGCACGATCACGGTCGGCATGTCGCTCTTTCAGGGCGAGCGATTGGTGAATTTCGGACAGATGGCGGCAGCCTCCTTCACCGGCATGGTGCCGATCTACCTCATCGCATTCTTGTTTCAGAAACATCTCGTCGGCGGCCTGACACAGGGAAGCATCAAATAGCGCGCGCCCTGCGACGCCACCATTCTTGGGAGGAGAACCCATGGTCTCAATCAACATCCAGAACCTCGAAAAACACTACGGCAAGGTTAAGGCACTTCACGGGCTGAACCTTGAAATCGACGATGGCGAATTCATCGTGCTCGTCGGCCCCTCGGGCTGTGGCAAGTCGACCCTGCTGCGCTGTGTGGCCGGGCTGAACCCGATCTCGGGCGGCGACATTCTATTCGACGGCACGCCGGTCGGGCATCTGCCGCCGCAAGAACGCGATCTGTCGATGGTGTTTCAAAACTATGCGCTCTACCCGCATCTGACGGTGGCGCAAAATCTCGCCTTCGGCCTCAAGGTGCGCAAGACCTCCGCAGAGGAAATCGAAAAGCGGGTGAAATGGGCTGCCGACATTCTGGCCATCACCCCCTATCTCGACCGCCGCCCGCGCGCTTTGTCAGGCGGGCAGCGTCAAAGGGTGGCCATGGGCCGCGCCATGGTCAAACATTCCAACGCCTTCCTGTTCGACGAACCGCTGTCGAACCTCGACGCCCAGCTCCGCGTCCAGATGCGCAAGGAAATCCGCGCCCTGCAACAGCGGATCGGCGTGACCTCGATCTACGTGACCCACGATCAGGTCGAGGCGATGACCATGGGGGACCGTATCGTGGTGATGAAGGACGGGCGGATCGAACAAGTCGGCAGCCCGGCCGAGCTTTACACCGCACCGAAAACCCGCTTTGTCGCGGGGTTCATCGGATCTCCGCAGATGAGCTTTGTCACCGCGCAGGCCGACGGGCATCAGATGACCCTGAGCGATGGCTCGGTTCTGACCTGCGCCACGGCGGCTCAGGGGCCTGTGACACTGGGCATCCGGCCAGAACATTTCCTCGACAATTCCTCCGAGGCCAACCGGCTGACCCTCGATGTGACCAATCAACAGGTTGTCGGCACCTCGACGAGCTATTTCGCCAATCTTGGCGACGGTGAGATCGAGGTGATCCGGCAAGGCAGTGACACGGAGCGCCCTGCGACCCTCGCGCTTGGCATTCGGCCCGAACACATCATGGTTTTTGGCAAAGACGATCATCGTATCGCGGCCTAAAGTCCGACAAAACGAGACATAAAAAAGCCCCCGCAATGCGGGGGCTTTTTCTTGGAACCGGGATCGTTCACTCAGGGTATGTACGGATCGGTTTCAGGTCGATGGCATGCCCTGTGCCAGACTCGAGGATCACCTTCAGTTGCGGCTCGCTGTCGAGGTAATAGAACTCGATTGTCTCACCGATGCGCCCGCCCATGAGCATCTTCGCGCCCGCCGCATCCATGTCCTTCTTGAACTGGTCGGCGGCGCCCTGACCATGTTTCATCACGGCGACATGGTGCAGGCCCTCACCATGTTCTTCGAGCCATTCCTTGTAGATCGAGTCGCCCTCAAGCGGCTGGATCAACTCGTAACACATGTCACCCACCATCACCTCGGCGCAGAGCATCGAATAGGTGGCAGGCTTGCCGTGCAGATGGGTGTCATGCAGCACGGGAGCAGTGTGTTCGTACACATTCCACGGCCCCCAGCCCAGAAGTTGATGATACATTTTCATCGTCGCATCCAGATCGCGCACGACGACACCGATCTGAGTGATTTTGGTTTCCTCGGACATTCCTATCTCCTCCTTTGGAATGAATTTGCGGGCGGGGGATCAGCCCCGGCCCATTTTGCGTGTGATGGCATCGAGAGCAACGGCGATCACCACGATCGCACCCGTAACCACCTGTTGCAGGTAAACATCGACACCGCCCAGCACGATCACATTGCCGATCACCGCGATGATGGCCGCGCCCAGAAGTGCGCCCCAGATCGTGCCGATGCCGCCCGTGGTGGCGATCCCGCCGATGACAGGCGCGGCAATCGACGGCAAAAGCCAGGATTGCCCCATCGAGGCCTGCGCCGACACAAGGCGGAAGCACAAAAGCATCCCCGCCAGCCCGGCCAATGCGCCCGCCACGGCATAGGCGGTGATGCGGACACGTTGTTCGTGAATGCCGATGATCTTGGCGGCCTCGCGACTGTTGCCCACGGCATAAAGGCGGCGTCCGTAGACCGTTTTCGTGGTCAGGAACAGGATCACGAGAAAGACACCCGCCATGATATAGACCGGCACCGGCACCCCCATGAGCGTGCCGCCGCCCAGAACCGTCACCTCTTTCGGCAGGCCCACGATGGTGCGCCCCTTGGTGATCCAGAGGTTGAGACCCGAATAGACACTGAGCATGCCGATGGTCACCACCAGTGAGTTCAGGTTGAACATGGTGATGATCGTGCCATTCACTGCGCCCGCAATGGCCCCGACCGCCAACCCCGCCGAAATGGCGAGCGCCGGATCGAGCTGTGCATCGACCAAAAGCTTGGTGCAGACGATGCCGCTCAGCCCCGCGATTGCACCGATGGAGACGTCAATGTCGCCGAGCAAAAGCAACATGCCCTGCGCGATGGCCACGATGCCGATAAAGGCGAGATCGCGGGAAATGATCGTCATATTGTAGCTCGTCAGGAACTGCGGCGCGACCAGAGACGCAACCACACAGATCACCACAAAAGCGATCAGAACCCCGACGATCTGGCCGCCGCCTTTCAGATTGAAACCTCGTCTCTGCGTCATGTTCACCAGCCCGTCAGACATGGGCATCCTCCCTGTTTGCGGCCGTCGCATCAGAGGCGCCGCCCGTGTTGATAATCGAGGACAGCAAGCGCTCTTCGCTCAGCTCCTTGCCCGCGATCTCTGCATTGATCCGCCCGTCATAGAGGCTCAGAACCCGGTTGCTGCATTTCAACAGCTCTTCGATCTCCGAGGAGATCAGCACCACGGCGATCTGTTGATCCTCGGCGACCTGTTGCATCAGGCGGTAAATTTCGTCCTTGGCGTTGACGTCGATGCCGCGCGTCGGTTCGTCAAAAATCATCACCCGCGGGTTGGCCATAAGGCCCCGCCCGATCAGCACCTTTTGCTGATTGCCGCCACTGAGGTTCATGATCTTGGTCTCGGATGAGGCGGTTTTGACCCGATAGTCGCCGATGATCTTGGCTGTGGCCTCTGCCTCGCGCGCATTGGACACCACACCCAGCCGCGCCACGTCACGCAACAGACCTGCGCCGACGTTCTGGCGCACCGACATATGCGGGAAAATCCCATGCGCCTTGCGTTCCTCGGAGAGATACATCACCCCTTTGGAAATCGCGCGGGCCGGTTTGTTGAACACCCATGGCTCACCGTCGAACCACGCCTGCCCTGCCGTCGGCTTGCGCATCCCGAAAAGGGTTTGCAGCACTTCGGAACGCCCGGCGCCCACCAGCCCGGCAAACCCCAGGACCTCACCCGCGTGAAGATCGAAAGAAACCTCTTCGAAGCCATCGCCAGACAGCCCCTCGACGCGGAACACACGGTCGCCGCGCGGGGTGCGCGGACGGTAGAGCGTGCTCAGATCCATCTCCTTGCCGGTCATCTTGGAGACAATCCAGGCCTCTGAGACCTCCTCACCATCGGAATTGCCAACCACACAACCGTTGCGCAACACAGAAACCACGGAATGCAGCCGCATCACCTCGTCGAGCCGATGGGTGATAAAGACAATCGCCGTGCCGCGCGCCTGCAACTCTTCGACAATCGCAAAGAGCCGTTCGATTTCGGTCGCGGTCAAAGAGGCGGTCGGCTCATCGAGGATGAGAATATCAGATCGGCGGCTCGCCAGCGCGCGGGCGATTTGCAAAAGCTGCTTTTCAGCCACCGAAATGTCCCGCACCAGATCCTCCGGCGCACAGGTCATTTTCAAATCATCGAGAAAAGGCCGCGCCGCCTCTTCAAGCGTCTTGCGCCGGAACAGCGCGCCATTTTCCAGCGGCAGGAACATGTTTTCCGCGACTGTCATATGGTCGAAGAGGTTCAACTCCTGCGGCACATAGCCGATCGCCGGAGGTGCCTCGCCATCGTGGTGCAAATCGCCCTCATCGGGACGGTAGATGCCAGTCAGCACCTTGACCAGCGTGCTTTTCCCCGCGCCGTTTTCGCCAACAATGCAATGCACTTCGCCGCGTTCGAACCGCAAATCCACCGCATCCAGCGCGATCACACCAGGAAAGCGCTTGGTGATGCCACGGGCTTCCAAAAGGCTCATATCGATCTCCCTGAGATTGGCCTGAGAATGAGACCGGGGGCATCACAGGATGCGCCCGGTCGATGTTCTGAAACCGGATCTTAGAAGCCGTCGATATTGCCTTCGGCCACCATATCGGGCGTCATGTAACCGATGCCCGTGTCAATCCAGGACGGCGTTTCCACGCCCATGTTCTGAAGCATCAGCGCCACCGTGGACCATTCGCCGATCATGCGTGGGCGGGTGGCAATCGACAGATCGAGCACCCCGTCACGCATCAGTTCCTGAAGCTGCGGCACATCATCGATGCCGACGAATTGCACCTCGCCGACACGCCCCGCTTCGCGCAGCGCAAGCCCCACACCAACGGGACCGGCGGCATCCACCACGGCGATGGCATCGAGATCGGCATTGGCCGCCAACATGCGCGAGGCTTCGGTCTGGGCCTTTTGCACATCGTCATAATCAAAGCCCTCGTCGACGATCTCGACATCCGGGTATTGCGCGAACAGGTCCGTCAGCGCCTTGTAACGGTCCGCATGGGCGGAGTTGGTCGGCACACCGTGCAGGATCGCGATCTTGCCCTTATTGTCGATGCGCTTCAAAAGTTCTTCGCCCAAAATCCGCCCCTGATCGTAGAAATCATTGGAGATATAGGTGAATTGCGAGCCCTGCGGCGCGGTCGAGACAAAAAGCACGACCGGGATGCCGCGATCACGGGCTTCGTTGAGGATCGGCATACTGGCATTCACGTCGATGGCATCGATGGCGATACCGTCGGGTTTCGTCGCGATGGCGCGCTCCAAAAGCGTGTTTTGTTCGACCAGATCGGCCTGCGCCGGGGCTTGGTAATCGATGGTGATCTTGGTGCCGAGCTGGGCGCTCAACTGCTCCGCGGAGTCCGCCGCCGCGTCGTGAACGATGTCGAACCACGCCTGCGCCAAAATCGGGATCATCACAAAGCGATATTCGTCCTTGATCTCAGGAACTGCGTCTTGAGCCGATACGCTTGTTGCGCCCAACGTTGTGCCAAACACAATACCACAGGCTGCTGCCGAAAGACCGCGCATAAGTTTTCTCATAGTTTCCTCCCATTGCGAGCATGCCTCCACGCATGCTCAATTTCAGGCCCCTCTCCTCCAGAGAAACCAACTCCAATCCCGCGCCGCATATGCGCGCCTCTCGCCGAGGCACCTCTCCCCAGCGCGAGTCTTTGGTGTTATTTATTTCATAAATGTTATTTATATAATTCCGACTGTCAAGAAACATTCTTCGATCACTCCGCTTATTCGTTTCCAAGGTGACGGCTTTCAGGGAGATATGGCATGTCATTCAACGCAGGGCCTGTCCCGCCCGGCTCTGTCTTGGACAGAGCTGCAACACGTCGGACAGCATAAAAGCGGGCCCGATAAATTGAATGCCTTTCGAAAAAAAGGTATCTGCTTTTAAAGAGTACGCAAAGGTTTCGGAAAGGTCGCAATGTCCGTTTTAATCGTCATCCCCGCTCGCTATGGGTCAAGCAGATTGCCCGGAAAACCCATGTTCGACATCGCAGGTGTCAGCATGCTGGAGCGGGTTTGGAACAGGTTGGCGGCTTCATCGTGGGCGCAGAGGAACCTTTGCGCCTGCCTTGCCGATTTGAAACGGCCCTGGATTTTCTCGCGCTTTCGCGTGGGTCTGTGCGATCCCTCAATACGATTGTTCAGCCCTTTGTGCGCCCGGTGATCCACGTTCAGCCCGAGCTGCCGCAGGGCCGCGCCGTAGCTGCGCAGCTTGTCCGTCACGATGACGCGGGGCTCACCCCAGCGGGCGATCAGCCGTGAAATGAAACGCTTCGCCGCCCGCGCATTGCGGCGCGTTTGCACGCGGATGTCGAGAACTTCGCCGTTGCTGTCCACGGCGCGCCACAGCCAGTGTCGCACGCCGTTGATCATGATCACCACCTCGTCCAGATGCCATTTGTCGGCGGGCCGCGGGCGCGTAGCGCGAACCCGTTTCGCGATCTGCGGTCCGAATTTCCCCACCCATGCCCGGATCGCCTCATAGCTCACCACGATACCGCGTTCGGCCAGCAGATCCTCGACATCACGCAGGCTAAGCGAGAAGCGATAATACGCCCAGACCGCGTAGGAAATGATGGAGCGCGGAAAGCGGTGGCCTTTCAGGCGCGGTCCGGAAATCTGACTGATCATCGCACGGAGCTACATAACTGCCCTGCGGAGGGCAATAACTTGACGATTCCTGACGGGACCTCTAAACGCGTTTACTGTTCCCCATAACGACCTCGAAAAAATGACTTTCAAGACGCTGTGCCCAGCTTACGGCCTTAGAAAGGTTGATTGGTTCTACGCCAATCTCACCTTTCCACCCCTACTCAAGCTTGCAGATTGCCGGTCTGTGTCATCCCGGACGCCATATAGCCTCCATCTACCGTCAAGGCCTCGCCATTAACAAAGGACGCGGCAGGGCTTGCGAGATAGGCTACGGCCTCTGCAATATCTTCCGGCTGCCCGAGGCGGCGGGTCGGTGTCATGTCCAGCACACGGGACCATGTTTCCTCACTGTAAGCGGCGCGTGTCATCGGTGTCTCTATGACCCCCGGCGCAATGGCATTGGTGGTGATGCCACGCGCGCCGAGTTCAAGCGCAAACTGCCGCGTAAGCCCCAGAATGGCGGCTTTCGAAGTGCCATAAGCAGTGCGCCCGACACCGGCCCGCAGACCGGAGATCGAGGCGATATTGATGATCCGCCCATAGCCGCGTGCCACCATACCGCGGGCGATATACTGGCTCACGCAGAAGGTGCCGGTGACATTGACCTCCATGACCTTGCGCCAGCTTTCATGGGAAAAGTCCAGCAACGGCTCAACGAGAATGAGCCCGGCGCTGTTCACAAGAATGTCGATGGGACCAAGTTCGTCTTCGGCTTTGGAAACCACGCCGGGAAGTGCGGCCGCATCCGCAACATCGTGGGTGAGAGCAATCGCTGTTCCACCCTGTGCGGCGATCTCGCGGGCGACCTCTTCGGCGGCCTCCAGGCGCAGGTCGGTGACGGCCACACGGGCCCCCAACGCTGCCAACCGCAGAGCGCTTGCCCGCCCGATGCCAGAACCGCCACCGGTGATGAAGGCGATGCCGTAATCCGTTCGTTGTGTCATAGGAAATCTCCTGAGTTATCGGGACATCATGGTGTCAGGCAGCCAGGTGATGATGGACGGGAAGGCGAAGAGTAGAACGATGGTGATCATCTCGATCGCCACGAACCAAAGCGCACCCCGAAACACATCAGGCAAGGGTGTCTCTCGGTCGATGCCTGCGATGACGAAACAATTGAGGCCGACGGGCGGGGTGATCAGCCCGATCTCACACATTTTCACGCAAAGAATGCCGAACCAGATCGGATCGAATCCAAGTCCCGACACAGTAGGAAACACGATGGGCAAGGTGATCACCATCATCGAGAAGGCATCGAGAAACATGCCGAGCGGGATATAGAACAAAAGGAGCACCGCAACGATCAGATGAGGAGGAATGCCGCTTTCGGTGATGGCGCCTGCGATCATCTGCGGCACCTGCACGAGGGTCAGGAAAAAGCTGAAAATGCCCGCGCCAATCATGGTGAAGAGGATCATCACCGTGGTGGTGGCGGTCGAGCGGAAGCTTTCGGAAAGCGCAGTGCTCAGACGCCCGCGCGCGGACTTCGCGAAGACCAGCATGAGCAAGGCGGCGAGCGCACCGATGGCACCGGCTTCGGTGGGCGTAACGAAGCCGAGGTAAATTCCGCCCAGCACGATCACGAACAGGACGAGCACCTGCCAGGCCTGCGTCGTCGAGGACAGACGCTCTCCCCAAGAGGCCTTAGGGGCTCGGGTGGAGTGATGCTGAACCCGATGGCCGATCAAGGCGACACCGATCATGAAGGCGACCGTGGTGATCAGGCCGGGAACAAAGCCCGCGATCAACATTTTTCCGGCGGAGACCTCGGTCAGGGCTGCATAGAAAATCAGCAGGACGGATGGCGGGATCAGCACGCCAAGCACGCCACCTGCAGCCACGGCCCCTGACGCGAGGCGCGGATCGTAGCCCTTCTCCTTCATCTCCGGGATGGCGACCGCCCCCACTGTGGCCGCCGTCGCCACCGAAGACCCCGAGGTCGCGGCAAAACCCGCGGAGGTCAGGATGCTCGCCATCGCCAGTCCGCCCGGCAGGTGACCGACCCATTTGTTGGCGACATGGAACAGGCGCTTTCCGACCTGCGCATGATGCGCGAAAGCCCCCATGAGGATGAAAAGCGGGATGACCGTAAGCGCGTAACTGGCAGTATGGCTGAAGGAAAAGGATTTCAGCCGTGCCAGCAGAAAGCCCAGGTTTTCCACCATGACGATGCCGAAGGCGCCGGAGAGGGCCAGAGCAGCAAAGACCGGGGTGCCCAGAGCCATGAGGAAAAAGATCAGCCCGACGGCGAGCAAGGTGATGAGTGTCACATCCATTGTCGATGTCCTGTGAAATGCAATGTCGCGGTCCCGGTGACATACGCCGGGACCTTTTTCGTGGGGCGCGCGCGGCTCAGTGCTGGGGCGTGTCCCCCGCACCCGAGCGCGCGGTGTCGATATGCGGCAACTCGATCTGTTTGAGCGCGATGCGCACGCTGTGCAGGGCGGCTTGTAGCGCAGCAAACCAGAGCCCTGCGGCCACCGCGATCTTGGCCCACCAGATCGGCACCTGGAAATAGCCCCAACGGAATTCCCGGATCGAGAAGGAATAGGCCGCCTCCTGTGTTGCCGGCCAGGCCAGCATCAGAAAGGTCAGCGCAGCAAACAGCCAGGCAAGCGCCGTGCAACCACGCGAAAACGGTCCGGGCAGCGCATCGGTCATCATGGTGACACGGATGTGGCCGTCATCGAGCAGGGTCGCGCCCAGCCCCATGAAAACCACCATCACCATGGACATTTCCGTCATCTCGAACAGCCCGGGCACGGCGCGCCCGAAGGCGGCGCGGGCCACCACATCCACTGTGATGGCCACCATCATGAAGGCGAGGAACCCCAGCGCCAGCCATGATGTGATCCGGGCGATCCCGTCGAGCAGGCGGTTCAGCCACGCCAGCATCAGCTTACAGACCTGCCGCGATTTCGACCGGGCGTTTCATCGTCCCGGTGCCTGCGTGACGCGCGATCGCCTCTTCGACCACTGCCTGCATGGCCGCCCCGTCGATGCCGTTGGGCTTGGCCACGGTCTCGATCCACTTGTTGACCTGTGCGGGTTGAACAAGCGCCTTGGTCCGGGCCTTTTCCGCATCCGAGAGCGAGGAGAGCACCACGCCTTCGGCCTGCGCCTTCTGTACGTAATCGGCCAGCACCTTGTTGTAGATCTCGGCAAATTTCCCACCATAGAGCTCATCGGCCAGATCGGTACATATCTGTTGGTGTTCTGCAGGGAGGCCCTCCCAGACGCGGCCGTTCATGATCGTGACGGCGGGGGCATGCGGACCATCGCCGATGTCGTAGAAATTCGGGGCGATCTCGTGCAGCTTGTAGGCGACAGCAGTGACGAAATCGAAGCCGTAGACCCCATCGAGAACCCCGCGTTCGAGCGCCTGATAGACCTCGCCCGCCGCCATCGGTACGGCAATGCCGCCGAGGCTTTCGATCACATCGGTGGCGACGCCGTAGCCACGGATCTTCTTGCCCTTGATGTCGTCGATCGAGGTGATCGGATCGCGCATCACCAGAGGCGCATAATTCCAGTTGGTCCAGTAGAGCACCTTGCTGCGGTGACGCTCTTCCCATTCCTGCCGCAACGGCGCGAAATTCTCGTAGACGTCGCGGCACACGAGTTGAAGCTCATCGGCGCGCTCCATGCGGAAATACCATTCAAGGCCGCGTGTGACCGGCAGTTCGGCCTGATAATAGCCCGGCGCGATCAGGGTCATTTCGCTGGTGCCGTCGCGCACCGCGCCGAGATGTTCGCCGACCTTGTTGAGGCTTCCGGCCCAGTAATATTTGACGCCGATCTCGCCATTGCTGCGATTTGCCAGTTCTTCGAGGAACCAGCGATCGACCCAGGACGGTCCCGCGGTTTCGCTCACATAGCTGTCGAATTTCAGCGAGGTTGCCGCATGGGCAAGACCGGGCAGACCCGAGATCAGCCCCGCGCCTGCGAATGCTCCTGTGGATTTCAGAAAGTCACGTCTTTTCATGGGTATCTCCTCCGTTGGTGCCGGGCTCCTCCTGCCCGGAGATGTTGTGTAATTATGCCGGTGTCGGCTCATGTCCTGTGCGCGTTCTCAGCGCGGTTTTCAGAACCTTGCCGTAGCTGTTCTTCGGCAGCTCGTGGACGAACTGGTAGCGTTTCGGACGTTTGAAAGCGGCAATCTGCTGGCGGCACCAGCTGTCGAGCTCAGGCTCACTGGCACTCTTGCCTGGTTCGAACACGACATAGGCCACGACCTGCTCTCCCCAATCCGGTTCCGGTTCGCCAATGACGGCGATCTCGAACACGGCCGGATGCGCCAAAAGCGCCTCCTCAACCTCGCGCGGATAGATATTTGTGCCACCTGAAATAATGACATCCTTGGAGCGGTCAGTGAGGTAGAGAAAGCCGTCTTCATCGAGATGGCCCAGATCTCCGGTATGCAGCCAACCGTGTTGCAAGGCTTGCTGGCTGGCCGGTTCGTTCTGCCAATAGCCGGTCATGACGGTTGGCCCCCGGACACAGATTTCCCCGGTATGCCCCGCAGACAAAACCTCTCCATCGGAGCCCAGAACCGCAAGTGTGACAGCCCCCTGCGCAATACCGACAGAGGCGCGCCTCGCCTTCCAACGCGGGTGGGTCTGATCTGCGACGAGATCGCGGGGCAGGACAGAGATGGTCATGGGTGTTTCGCCCTGACCGTAAATCTGCACAAAGCGCGGACCGAAACAGGCGAGAGCTTCGTCAATGTCATGGGCATACATCGGCCCGCCGCCATAGATGATCGTACGGATGCCCTTGCCGTCGTAGCCCTGTTGCTTTGCCGTGGCGATCAGCCGTTTGACCATCGTGGGTGCCGCAAAGAACACGAGATTGCCGCGGGTCTGGGCGAGCGCGATGATCTCGGCGCTGTCGAACCCAGAGGACGCAGGGATGAGATGCGCCCCGCCTGCCCGGATTTGCGCGAACATGTAAAGCCCCGCGCCGTGAGACATGGGAGCGGCGTAGAGCATGTGATCCTCAGCCCGGGCCGCATCCACGTCGAGCGCATAGCACAGGGTCATGTGCCGCAGATTGTCATGGCTGAGCATGACCCCTTTGGGCGTCCCGGTGGTGCCGGAGGTGTAGAACAGCCAAGCAAGTTCCTGTGCTCCAACCGACTTGGGCGGCGTGAATGTGTCCAGCTCAGGCACCGGCGCAGCGAGCCTCGCCTCGGCGACATCCTCCTGCGTCGCGAAAACAGTGCCGCTCTCCGTCAAGGTCAGCGCCGCCCCTGAATCGCGGATGATCCACTCGGCTTCGCGGGCATGCAGTTTGCAATTCACCGGCACGACGACAGCTCCGAGCCACCAGCAGGCATGTAGCACCTCGATGTACTCGGGGGCATTCTTTGCGAAAATGGCAACCCGGTCGCCCTTTGCGATCCCATGCTCCGCATGCAACCAAGCTGCACGATTGCAGACGGATTGCAAAAGTCCGTGATAGGTCTGGCGCAGGCTGTCGCCATCGAAAAGCGCCGGACGGTCGGGCCATGACAAGGCAGTCTGATACAGCCAATTTGCGATATTCATTGTCTTCACAAGTCCCAAATCATATTCAAGCGCGATCGGCTTGCAGGATCGTCGCGTAGTTGGCGACGGCCGCACCACCCATGTTGAAAGCGAGGCCCCATTCCGCACCAACTCGCTGAATGTCTCCCGCACGTCCGGTCAATTGCCGGAAGCCCAGAGCATGCATCGACACGCCGGTTGCGCCGACCGGATGGCCTTTGGCCTTCAGCCCGCCAGACAGGTTCACCGGGGTACGCCCGTCCGCATATACCGTGCCCTCATCAAGAGCCCTTACCCCCTGCCCCTTTGGCGCAAGCCCCATCGCTTCGTAGATCAGAAGTTCTGCCGGGGTGAAACAGTCATGAACCTCTGCGAAATTCAGATCCGCGACCGTGATCCCGGCTGCGTCATAGGCCGCGCGAATGGCGCGCTCCGGCCCTTCGAAGGCCACAAAATCGCGGCGACTCATCGGCAGAAAGTCGGACACATGCTCGGCTGCGGCAATCCGCACGCGGGCAGCTGCGTCCCCGGCATGGGCATTGGCAGCGCTCAAAACGATCGCCGCGGCACCGTCCGTGACCAGAGAGCAATCGCTCAATCGCAGAGGCGGTGCGATCAGCGGGTTTCTCTCGCTCACCTCGCGGCAGAACTCATAGGTCAGCGGCTTATGCATATGCGCCAACGGGTTTTTCATCGCATTTTCATGGTTCTTCGCCGCGATGCGCGCCATCGTGTCCAGCGGATCGCCATAGCGTGCCGCATATTGGTCTGCCGCAATGGCAAAGACTTGCGGAAAACTCAGAGCGGCCTCGTTCGCATCATTTTGATACCCCGCCCCGGCCAGAGCCGTCGTGACATCTTCTGTCGACCTATGCGTCATCTTTTCGGCCCCGACGACAAGGACGTTCCGCGCCTGGCCTGCTCGGATGGCGTTCAGTCCGGCGTGAATCGCGGCCGCACCAGAGGCGCAGGCGTTTTCGCACCGCGCCGCTGGTGTAAAGCGGAGGTCGGGATGCGTCTGTAGGATCAAGGAGGAGGCAAACCCGTCGGGAACGAGTCCGGAATTGAAATGACCGAGAAAAATGGCGTCAATCTCAGAGGGAGGAATCTGTGCCTCCTCAAGAGCTTCACGCGCTGCCTCAACGATCAGCGTTTCGAGCGTGGCGTCGAGGCGACCAAACCGGGTGTGGCCGGAGCCGGTGATATAAATGTCGTGGGTCATGTAACGTCCTCCCACGACAAACGTGATGCAAAAAACACATGGTAGCCATTCGTAGAACTACGTATAAAAATACGTATCACTTACGTAGATGCAAATGCAGCGAAAGGAAAACCCGATGGATTTCGACCGGATATCTGAGACCGACCTCAATTTGACGGGTTTCATGGATGCTCCGATCGGCCTCATGGTCCTGTCAAATCGCAAAATTCAGCGCGTGAATACGGAGATGGAGCGAATTTTCGGCTGGACCCGTGACGAACTGGAAGGGCAATCGATCCGCATCCTCTATCCCTCCAGCGTCGATTATGAAAAGACAGGCACCCGCTGGCGGCGCTGGCTGGACGGACGGCCGCGCTACACGGACGAGCGCTTCATGCAATGCCGTAGCGGTGAGATCATCTGGACCCGAGCGTCAGGCCGGACACTGACGCCCACCGATCCCTTTCGGCTGATGGTTTGGACGTTTGAGCATCTGGAACATCGCCCTCCGAATTCCGCCACATTGACGCCCAGAGAGCGCGAAGTCGCCCGACATATCGTGAACGGGTACACCAGCAAGGAAACCGGCCTGGCGATGGGAATATCGCCCCGAACCGTAGAGGTTCATCGCAGTTCCGTGATGAAAAAGCTGGGGGTGCAAAATGCTGCGGAACTCGTTGCGAAAATGATTGTACAGAACTGACAGGAGCCAGTCTGCGAGATGCAGGACCAGCAGCAATTATTGGGTTAGATCGCGCCCCTAGATACAGCGATGAAAACTTGCATGGGCCGTGAGCGAGAACGGGTAAAGGGCCTATTTTTAAAAAATCTAGTGCTCGATCGAAACGTAAGTTACTGATTCAATTTTCTGGGATCGTCAAGTTATTGCCCTCCGCAGGGCAGTTATGTAGCTCAGTGCGATGATCAGTCAGATTTCCGCACCGCGCCTGAAAGGCCACCGCTTTCCGCGCTCCATCATTTCCTACGCGGTCTGGGCGTATTATCGCTTCTCGCTTAGCCTGCGTGATGACGAGGATCTGCTGGCCGAACGCGGTATCGTGGTGAGCTATGAGGCGATCCGGGCATGGGTGGGAAAATTCGGACCGCAGATCGCGAAACGGGTTCGCGCTACGCGCCCGCGGCCCGCCGACAAATGGCATCTGGACGAGGTGGTGATCATGATCAACGGCGTGCGACACTGGCTGTGGCGCGCCGTGGACAGCAACGGCGAAGTTCTCGACATCCGCGTGCAAACGCGCCGCAATGCGCGGGCGGCGAAGCGTTTCATTTCACGGCTGATCGCCCGCTGGGGTGAGCCCCGCGTCATCGTGACGGACAAGCTGCGCAGCTACGGCGCGGCCCTGCGGCAGCTCGGGCTGAACGTGGATCACCGGGCGCACAAGGGACTGAACAATCGTATTGAGGGATCGCACAGACCCACGCGAAAGCGCGAGAATTTCAAATCGGCAAGGCAGGCGCAAAGGTTCCTCTGCGCCCACGATGAAACCGCCAACCTGTTCCGCTCTCGCCACCACAAGATGACTGCCTCCAGATACCGTCAGAGCCTCGCCGCCGCGTTCGAGCGCTGGAACGACTGTGCGAAAAGCATAGCCGCGTGACAGAAGGTAGCGCACCCCCACTTTCGATCCCGGGAAACAACTTGACGATCCCCGCGACACGGGTGCGGCAGAGGCGAAAAACACAGCCTCAGATCAGGATCGGTACGAAGGCAATCATGAGATACACAAACAACAGCATCCCGAGATAGGGCAGAACCGCGCGGGCGATGCGTTCGATCGGCAGACGCGCCGTTGTGGAGGCGACAAAGAGGTTGATCGCAACCGGCGGCGTGACCATGCCAATGGCCAGGCCGACCACGATGATGATGCCGAAATGCACGGTGCTCAGACCAAGCTGCGCCGCGAGAGGCAGGAGCATCGGGGTCAGGATGATCAGGGCCGAGGCCGTTTCAAGGAACACCCCCGCCACGAGGATCACCGCCATCACCAGAAGCAACAGCACATAGGTATTGGAGGACAAGGACAGTGCCGCAGAGGCGATCTGGTTCGGCACCTGCCAGCTTGACAGTGTCCAGCTCAGGATCGAGGAGGCCGCAATCACAAACATGATGACGGAGGTGGTGACGCCTGCACGGATGATGATGCGATAAAGCTGTTTCAGGGTCAGGTCGCGGTAGATGAAAAGCGACACGAGGATGGCGTAATCCACCGCAATCACGGCGGCTTCGGACGGAGTGAAAATGCCCGAAAATATCCCACCGAGAATGATCAGCGGCGCCATCAGCCCCCAGCTGGCCGAAATAAATGTGCGGCCAATGGTTTTCAGGTTGAACGCGGTCCCGCGCGGATAGGCGCGGCGGTGGCCTTGAATGAGCGCAATGAAGATCAGCCCCACGCCCATGGCGATGCCGGGGATAAAGCCATTCAGAAACAACTCGCGCACGGATTCCTGCGCGATCACAGCATAGATGATCATCGGCACGGACGGTGGGATCACCACGCCGATGGTGCCCGCAGCGGCAATGAGCGAGGCGGCCGACGCCGGATCATAGCCTTTGCGCTTCAGTTCCGGCACAAGGCTGGCGCCCACGGCGGCGGTTGTCGCCGCACCGGAGCCCGAGATTGCGGCAAAGAACATGCCTGCAAGAACGGAGACGATGGAGAGCCCGCCTTTGATAAAGCCGAACATGCTGTCGGCAAAGGCCACAAGGCGTTTGGAAATTTCGCCCTGCGCCATGACATCGCCCGCCAGAACGAACATCGGCACGGCGACGAGGGCAAAGGAATTGATGCCAGAGAACATCTGTTGCGGCACGACCATCAAAGGCACGCCGGAGAGGTTAAGCGCGCTCATGGTCGCTGCGCCGATCACGATGGCGACCGGAATGCCCAGAAGCAGGAAAAGAGCGAAAAGGCCGGCAAGCACGAGACTCATTGTACTGTCTCCTGAGCCGCATTCTGATCGACATCCCTGTCGATTTCACTATGGGCCTCTCGCATCGGCTGTCCGGCCAAAAGCCGGATCAGGTCGATCACCGACAACCCCGCCATGACCAGTGCGGCAAAGGGCATGACGGCATAGACATAGGTCATGCTGAGCCGCAATGAGGGCGATTTTTGAAAACTCTGCATGTTCATATATTGCCAGCCGATTTTGGCCAGCGTCAGGAGGAACACGATCGTGACCAGAACCGCCGCGCCGGAGACGATCCGGCGCAACGCAGGCGGCAGGTTGTCACGCAGAACCGTGACCGCGATATGCCGCCCCTGTTGATAGGCCAGCGCAGCGCCGAGAAAGGTGATCCAGATCAGCAGAAATCTTGCGACCTCTTCCGTCCAGCCCACCGAGGTGAAGAACACCCGCGACACGATCTGAAGCGTGATCACCGCCGTCAGTCCCGCCATACCCGCGAAAACCACGGGCTTGAGGAGTGTCCCCACCAGTCTGTCCAGCCACGCCAGCCCTTTGAGCATCTTACTTCAGCGCCTCTTGGATGCGCGGCAGATAGTCGCCGAATTTCTCGCCGTATTTGTCATAGACCGGCTGCACAGCGGCGGAGAAGGCCGCGAGGTCCGCATCTTCGACCACATTCATGCCCGCGTCTTTGAGGGCGGCCAGTTGCTCTTCTTCAAGCTCGGCGTTGAGCGCGCGCTCGTATTCGGCCGCCTCTTGTGCCGCGGCAGCGATGATGTCCTGCGTCTCTTCAGAGAGCTGGTTCCATTTCGGCATGCCCATCACAAAGATCGCCGGCGCGTAGGTGTGACGCGTCATGGTCATGTTGGTCTGGGTTTCGTTCAGCTTGAAGGAATAGACCACACCGACCGGGTTTTCCTGGCCGTCGATGGTGTTTTGCTGCATGCCGGTCAGGGCCTCGGTCCAGGCCATCGGGATCGCGTCGGCCCCCAGTTCACGGAAGCTGTCGATATAGACCGGGTTTTCCATCACGCGGATGCGCAGCCCGTCGAGATCGGCAGGCGTGTTCACCGGGCGCTTCGAATTGGTCAGGTTGCGGAACCCGCGCTCGGCATAGGCGAGACCTTTGAGGTTGACCTCTTCGAGGCGACCCAAAAGCTCCTGGCCGATTTCCCCATCAAGGACGTTGTAGGCCGCTTCGGGAGAGGGGAAGAGGAACGGCAGTTCAAAAACGGCGATATCTTCGAGGAAGTTCGCGACAGGACCGTTGGTGATGACGCCCATATCAACCGTGCCGATTTGCATGCCTTCGAGCAAAGTGCGCTCGTCGCCCAGCGTGGCGTTCGGGAAAATCTCGACGGTGATGGCGCCGTCGGAGCGCTCGGAGACCAGTTCCTGAAACTTCACGGCGGCGGTGTGATAGGCGTCCTGTTCGTTGACCACATGCGCCAGACGCAGGGTGACGGGATCAATATCCGCCATGGCCGGAAGCGCAGTAAGAGTTGCCGCAGCGAATGCTGCCGCTTTGATAAAGGATGTCATAGATGTCCTCCCAGACAAGTAAAAGAAGAGCGCCCGCCGACGCCCGTTGCAAGACCCACTCCGACGCGCCCGTCTGGCGTCACATGATGCAGTGCGAAGACCCTCGTGAAGACCTGCGGAAAAGCATTTAGCTGCGGAAAACGGCGCCGGATTGCAGATTTATTGCGCATATGGCGGAAAAAAGCATCAAGATGCAACCCAACATCACGTTTGCCGGAGCGCTTCACATCCCCTGTGCCTTTTCAAACAAATCTCTGCCACGGGAGTTTCAGGCAGAGGTGTGGCCCAATCGCTGAGAGAGACGCTGGTGCAATCCAGCCCGCTTCGCACGGCATCTTCGACCATTGTCCCCTCTGGGTTTGCGCGCATCCTGTGCTACATTTCCACCGGGAGGCGACGCGCCATGAAGCAA
Source organism: uncultured Celeribacter sp. (assembly GCF_963676475.1). Lineage (NCBI taxonomy): Bacteria > Pseudomonadati > Pseudomonadota > Alphaproteobacteria > Rhodobacterales > Roseobacteraceae > Celeribacter > uncultured Celeribacter sp. Next base: position 690,794 of record NZ_OY781107.1, read on the forward strand.
GTGCCATGAAACACGCACGGCATGTCGAAGAGATCGGGCAGGTGCTCGACGGCGGCCAGACCGGGCGGGACAATTTTGTCTCGGCCTCCTGGCGGCGTTGTGTTGAGCTTTACGGCATGGATCCGATGCGTTCGGATCCGGCCTATATCGTGACCGATGCGGAATTGCGCGACCACCGCAAACAGGCCGAATGGCTGATCGCGACCGCGCGCACGGGACTGCAATCTCTGTTTCGGCAAGTGGCCGGGCAAAATTACGTTCTGTTGCTGACCGATGCCAAGGGCGTCTGCGTCGACTTTTTTGGCGACGATCTCTTTACCGAGGATCTGCGCAGTGCGGGCCTCTATCTCGGATCGAACTGGTCCGAGGATCTGGCCGGAACCTGCGGTGTCGGCGCCTGTATCGTCACGCAAGAGCCGGTGACCGTGCATCAGGACGATCATTTCGGCAATGCCCATGTGGCCCTGTCTTGTACCGCGGCGCCGATCTTCGACAGCCTCGGGCAATTGGCCGCCGTGCTCGATATTTCGCTTCTGCGCTCCCCCACCCCCAAAAGCAGCCAGAACTTGGCGATGAGCCTCGTCACCTCCGCCGCGCGCCGCGTCGAGATGGCCAATCTGATGGCCGAAAGCCCGCGCGACTGGGTGCTGCGCCTGTCGTCCAGCCCGGAGTTCCTCGATGTGGACCCCGAAGCCGCCGTGCGGCTGGACGGCTCGGGTCGGGTGCTGGGCTATACCCGTGCGGCGCGACGGTTGTTCCCCGAAACGGGGCAAATTCTCGGGCGCCGGATCGACGAGGTCCTGAGTGTCAGCGTCGATGATCTGCCGGATCTGATGCGCGACCGTCCCACCGAAGAGCGGGTGATCGAGATGCGCGACGGTGGAGCCCTCTTTGGCCATGCCATTGCGCCGAAGGCCCCGCGACAAGCGCATCCGGGAATGCGGCGCGGCGGGGCTTTGGCCGGTCTGACCGGCGGCGACCCGGACATGGCCCGGCTTTTGGGTCAGGCGGAACGGTTGGCCCCGGGAAACGTCCCGCTATGGATCACCGGGGAAACCGGCACCGGCAAGACCAAACTCGCCCGTGCGATCCACATGATGAGCAAGGCGCAGGGCTTCATCAGCCTCGAATGCGCCACACTGCGCCCGGAGGACATCGCCGATCTGTGCCTCGACACGGTGAGCCTGACGACGCTTCTTTTGCGCCGGGTCGAGGAGTTGAGCGACGAGACGGCCATCGCCCTGAGCGGTTTGCTCGACCGCCGCCCTGATCTTCGGACGCTTTCCACAAGCTGCCTCGACCCGGCCCGGATCCATTTGCCCCGCACACTGTTCCACCGGTTGGCGGGCTACGTTCTCAGCGTGCCGCCGCTCAGGATGCGGCGCGATCTCGACTGGCTGATGTCGCGCCATCTGCGGCGCCATACCGCCGACGCGGTGCGCCTGTCGCCGTCTGCACGCGCCGAATTGATGGGACGGACCTGGCCCGGCAACATCCGCGAGATGGAACAAGTGCTCGATACCGCCGCCGCGCTTTGCGTCAGCTCGGTGATCGACCTTCCCGATCTGCCCCATCCGGTCGTGGCCGACCCTGCCGACGGGTCGCCCGCATCGACAAACCCATGGGACTCGCTGGAGCAGGTTTTGGTCGCCTGCGACTGGAACATGGCCCGCGCCGCGCGGCGGTTCGGGGTCAACCGCTCGACCATCCTGCGTCGGATGCGGGCCGCGGGGTTGCGCCCGCCCGAGTGAGATGTTGCGCAGGCGTTGCGCGCGCAACATGCTGCGCTGCAACGATTGTTTTTCTGTCACCCATGGCCATCGCGCACGTAGATCGCCGCAATTTTCGCACCCCATACTTCTTCTGAACACACGCACAGAGGAGGAGTTGCGATGCTCGACAGTTCAACCACCACCCAGACTCAGGAGCTTCTGGACAGCCTGAACGCCGCATTGGAGGGCGGCGATATCGACCGCGCTGCGGGGCTGTTCGCGACCGACAGCTATTGGCGTGATCTGGTTGCGGTCAGCTGGAACCTGAAGACCGTCGAAGGCCCCGAGGGCGTGGCCGATATGCTGCGCAGCCAGCTCGACCACACCCGTCCGGGCAAGTTCGAGATTCAGTCAGGCGAGATGCCCGCCGAGGAGGACGGCGTCATCACGGCTTGGCTCACATTCGAAACCGCGACCGGGCGTGGTTGGGGGTTGATGCGGATGCGCGACGGTCGGATCTGGACGTTGCTGACCGCCCTGCAAGAGCTCAAGGGGTTCGAGGAAAACCGGGGCAAACGCCGCCCGATGGGCGCAGAGCACGGCGCCAAAAAGAACCGCAGTTCGTGGAAAGAACGCCGAGAGGCGGAAGAGGCCGATCTGGGCTATGGCACCCAGCCCTATGTCGTCATCATCGGCGGTGGTCAGGGCGGCATCGCGCTTGGTGCACGGCTGCGTCAATTGGGCGTCCCGGCCATCGTTCTGGACAAACATGACCGGCCCGGCGACCAATGGCGCTCGCGCTACAAGTCGCTCTGCCTGCACGATCCGATCTGGTACGACCACCTGCCCTACATCAAGTTCCCCGACAACTGGCCGGTGTTCACGCCCAAGGACAAGGTCGGTGACTGGTTGGAGATGTACACCAAGGTCATGGAGATCAATTACTGGTCCCGCTCCGAAGTCCAGAAAGCGCGCTATGACGAGGCCTCCGGCACCTGGGAGGTCAAGGTCAACCGCGACGGCGAAGAGGTCACGCTGCGCCCCACCCAGCTCGTGCTTGCCACCGGCATGTCGGGCAAACCGAACATGCCGCAATTTCCCGGCATGGAGAGCTTCAAGGGCACGATCCAGCATTCCTCGCAACATCAGGGGCCGGATGAATGGGCCGGGAAAAAGGTCGTCGTGATCGGTTCGAACAACTCCGCCCACGACATCTGTGCCGCGCTTTGGGAGGGCGATGCCGATGTGACGATGGTCCAACGCTCCTCAACCCATATCGTGCGCTCGGATAGCCTGATGGAGATCGGCCTCGGTGCGCTTTATTCCGAGGAGGCAGTCGCCAACGGGGTGACCACCGAGAAAGCCGACATGATCTTTGCCTCCCTGCCCTACAAGATCATGCACGAATTCCAGATCCCGCTCTACGACCAGATGCGCGAACGCGACGCGGAGTTCTACCAAGGACTGGAAAAAGCCGGGTTCGATCTCGACTGGGGCGATGACGGCTCGGGCCTGTTCATGAAATACCTGCGCCGCGGCTCCGGCTATTACATCGACGTGGGCGCCAGCCAGTTGATCATCGACGGCGAGGTCAAACTCGCCAAAGGCGGCGTCGATCATTTCGAAGAAGACGCGGTCGTTTTGACCGACGGCACCCGCCTGCCCGCCGATCTGGTGGTGCTGGCCACGGGGTTCGGCTCGATGAACGGCTGGGCTGCGGATCTCATCAGTCCGGAGGTCGCGGATAAGGTCGGCAAGGTCTGGGGCCTCGGCTCCGACACCACCAAGGACCCCGGCCCCTGGGAGGGCGAACAGCGCAATATGTGGAAACCGACCCAGCAGGAGCACCTCTGGTTCATGGGCGGCAACCTGCACCAGTCGCGCCACTACTCGCTCTACCTCGCCCTGCAATTGAAAGCCCGTCTGGAGGGGATCGACACCCCTGTTTACGGCCTTCAGGAGGTGCATCACCTGTCGTGATGCGCATCGCGCGCCCGGGCTTTCTTCCCGGCCCGGGCGCAGAATTTACGAACCTAAGGAGAACCACAATGAAAGCAGCACGCTGGCATGGCGTCAAAGATATCCGCGTCGAAGACATCTCCGAACCCTCCCCTGCGGCGGGCGAGGTCAAGATCAAGGTGGCCTGGACCGGAATTTGCGGCAGCGACCTGCACGAATATCTCGCCGGGCCGATTTTCGTGCCCGTGGACGAAGAGCACCCACTCAGCCATGACAAGGCGCCGATCACCATGGGCCACGAATATTGTGGAGAAATCACCGAATTGGGCGCGGGTGTGACCGGGCTTGCCATTGGCGACCGGGTTGCCATCGAACCGATCTTTGCATGCGGCACCTGCCCCGCCTGTCATGAGGGCAAATACAATCTCTGTGAGAGCCTCGGCTTTGTCGGCCTTTCGGGCGGGCACGGCGGTTTTGCCGCGTTCTCGGTCGTGCCCGCGGGCATGGTGCACAAAATGCCGGACGCCCTGTCGATGGAGCAAGGCGCGCTGGTGGAACCAGCGGCCGTCGCACTCCATGCGGTGCGGATGTCCAAGATCAAGGCGGGCGACACGGCCGCGGTCTTTGGGGCCGGGCCGATCGGCCTCTTGGTCGTCGAGGCGCTGCGTGTCGCCGGTGCGGCCCAGATTCATGTGGTCGAACCCTCGTCCGAGCGTCGCGAAAAGGCGCTGGAACTGGGCGCGACCAGCGCCATCGACCCGATGTCGACCGATCCGGTGGAGACGATCCGCACGGCCACCGGCGGCGTCAACGTCGCCTTCGAAGTGACCGGGGTGCCGCGCGTTCTGCCGCAATGCATCGACAGCACCCGGCACGAAGGTCAAACGCTGATCGTGTCGATCTGGGAGGGCGACGCCGCGTTCCAACCCAACACCGCCGTGCTGAAGGAACGCCAGCTTCTGGGCACCATCGCCTATCGCAACATCTATCCGGCAGTGATGGAGCTTATGACCCAGGGCTATTTCAGCGCCGACAAACTTGTGACCAAACGCATCTCCATCGACGAGATCGTCGATCAGGGGTTCGAAGCCCTCGTGGCGGAAAAATCTCAGGTGAAAATCCTGGTCAAAGCACCCGAGTGATTTGATGTCGACAAGGCGGGCCAGATCATCCGAACGGGCCCGCCTCTTTTACCGAACAAAGTCGTTTATGAAGATTTGCCCTGAGGGCAAAGACGTTCCAAAATGCGATAGAGGTCGGGCGCCCCGACCTCAGGATCGAAAAGATGGTCCAACTGACCCTCAACGACATTGAGCGTCTCCTCATAGATCGCCGCCAGAGATCGCCGCCGTGGTGGGAATATTCATGTCCTCGGCAACAGGGCGAAGGCCGCAGCCTATCGCCAAAGGCTGCGCCGCGCCCGTCAGGAGATCACCCGGTTTCTGGAGAAATCTTGCGGAAATGTGTCGCAAAACGCCGCCTGTCGATGCGAACACCGCCTGAGCGCGGCGCAAAAGAGCGGGCGGGTCACGCTTGGCACCCCGGCTTTCGGACTGGCCGCCCCGGCCTCTGATATCCCCGCATTGCGTCGCCGCGTCAGATCGCTTGAAGAGGGCAGACGGGCCGCCGCGCTGATGCGATCGAACCCTTCTTTTGCGACCGATGTCGGGGAATTGGTCCTTGCGGCCCTGAAATAGCGCGCGGGCCTACCTGGTCCGGGCGCGCGCCGAACATCACGTCTCCGACGACGTCATCCAAAGAGCCTCAAACAACTGCCGCTGCATGGTCGCGAACTCCACGCTTTCGATGATCATGCCGTAATTTTCCCGCATGGACGAGATCAGGCAGACCTTGTCGTCATAGATCAATGTCGTCATCGACAGCAGAACATTCTCAGGGGCGAAACGGAGATGGCGCAGATCGCCTGAATCCGACGGCCAGATTGAGGCGACGTCTTTCGTGCGGGACCTGATCACCCGGAGCCAGATGCCCTTTTCTTTGCGCGCCGCGATGAAATTCTCCATCTCCTGAAGACCGGGAACCTCACGCAGCTCATCCATGGACAAAATACCGAGCAACGTCGGATTTGTCCCCTTGATGCTCAAGGTATCTTTCAGCGCGATCAAAATCCCCTCGCGGCCTTCGTAATAGCGAATGCGGGGTTTGCCCTTCGCGCGGTTATAGAGTGACCGCAGCTCCGGCATCACCTCGTTGAGCATCTGTTTGCGGGCCTCGATCCGCTCCAGCAAAACAGAGGGATCTTCGGCGACGACAATGCGCTTGTTGCCACTTTTCACGATGGCGACGAGACCCTCCTCCTCCAGCCGAGACAGCGCGTCATAGGCCGTGGTGCGCACCAGCCCTGCGCGCGTGGCCACATCGGAAATCGGGGCCTCGCCCAATTCGATTGCCGCCACATACAACCGGTAGAGCGTACCGCTGATGCCCAGCTTCGACAATTTGCTTTGAAAATCATACATCGGACAGCCCTCAAACCTCTAAACCCGTAAAATAATGCGACTTCAGAACGCGCACAAGGGAATCTTGCCTGTCGGAATCATTCGACAAACTGAGTCGAACTTTGTGTCGAAAACGTCCGACAAATTATCGAAATAATGAAAATTAAGATTAATAAATAATCAACAACAAACAATTTTGATCACTTTAACGCCAAAAATAGCTCCAAAAAACGAATTTTTGACGCACAATTGACAGTCAGGTGCAAAAATCGCACAAAATAAACGTGTCTAATTTAATCGACTAAATCGAGGTGAGCGATGACTTTCAAAGCGGCAGTGATTCAGGCAGGCGCCGTGCCATTCGATATTGAGGCCAGCCTCGCCAAGGCGGAGGTGCTGATTGCCGAGGCCGGTGCGCAGGGCTGTCGCCTCGCCGTTTTCCCCGAAGCCTATATTTCCGCCTACCCCAAGGAACAGAGCTATGAGATCTCCGTCGGGGTGCGCACGGACGCAGGTCGCGAAGAATTCCGGCGCTACGTCGACAGCGCCATTGAAATCCCCGGCGCCGAGACGGAGCGTCTGGGACAGGCGGCCGCCGCCGCCGGGCTTTACCTCGTGATGGGCGTCATCGAACGTGAGGCGGGCACGCTCTATTGCACCGTCGTCTTCTTTGGTCCCGACGGAACGCTTTTGGGCAAACATCGCAAGCTGATGCCAACCGGTGCGGAACGTCTGGTCTGGGGCTTTGGCGATGGCTCGACAATGCCCACCTTCGACACCGACATTGGCAACCTCGGCGCCGTGATCTGCTGGGAAAACTACATGCCGATGATGCGCATGGCCATGTACGGTCAGGGCATCAACCTCTATTGCGCCCCCACCGCCGACGACCGGGACAGCTGGCAAGCGACCATGAAACACATCGCCCTCGAAGGCCGCACCTTCGTGTTTTCGAGTTGCCAGGTGTTGTGGGAAAAAGATTTCCCCGAAGACTATGCCTTCACCCGCACCGATCCCGACCGCATCATGATGCGCGGCGGCAGCGTGATCCTTGATCCCTTGGGCAATGTCCTCGCAGGCCCGCTGTTCGACGAAGAGGGCATTCTGGTCGCCGAGATTGATCTGGACGCGGTGACACGCGGCAAGCTCGATTTCGACGCCGCCGGGCACTACGCCCGCCCGGATGTTTTCGAACTGCGCGTGAACACGACGCCCCGCGCGCCGGTCACCTATACCAAAGCCGAGGGATAAGGAGAAACGATGCAACGCCTGTCCGACGTTTTCACCCAATTGCTCAACCTGCTCTCCGGGCTCGCCTTTGCCGCCGCCCTTGTGATCAACGCCGCCAATGTTGCAGGGCGATACCTGTTTCACAGCCCGATCTTCTGGGCCGAAGAGGTCACGACCCTGCTCATCATCTGGTCGGTGTGCCTGATGTCCTATCGCTTGACCCTGCAGGGGGAAAACCTCTCCGCCGAAATTCTCAAACCTATATTGCCGCGTGCCGCATTGCGCTGGGTCGCCTTTGTCCTCGCCGCCGCAGGCGCTATCCTCTGCGGCTATTTCGCCTATAACGCCTATCTCGTTGTCGAGCTGGTCGCCCGGTTCTCTCAGGTGACCAATGTGGCAGAAATCCCCAAGCAATACGTCAATGGCTCAATCTTCGCGGCCTTTGTGCTGGCCTGCCTCGGCGGCATCGTGCGCAGCCTTTCTCTGCTCGTTTCAGATCAACTCCTCACCGCATCCGAGCCCGTCGAAGTTCAAGATGCACTGGCAGGTTCCAAATGACACTCATCGCTATTCTCGCCGGCTTGCCGCTCCTGCTGTTGATCATCGGTCTGCCGATCTATCTCGTCCTGCTCACCACTGCGAGCGTCGCCATCCTCACCCAGATGAGCGTCCCCGCCACCATGGTGCCGCAGATCATGTTCGGCGGCCTCGACAAATTCGCCCTGCTCTCCGTTCCGTTCTTCATCTTCGCGGGTGAGATCATGTCGCGCGGCGGCGTGTCGCGGCGCATCGTCAATTGCATTCTGATGCTCTGCGGCGGGTTGAAATCCGCCCGCCCGATGACCGCCATCGGCGCCAGCGAATTTTTCGGCGCGGTCTCCGGCTCAAGCCCCGCCACCGTCGCCGCCATCGGCCGGTTGATGTACCCAAGCCTGCGCGAGGGCGGCTACAGCGAAAAGTTTTCGCTTGGCCTCATCACCTCCGCTGGCGGCATCGCAAGCGTCATGCCGCCCAGCATCCTGATGATCCTTTATGCGGCCTCCTCCGAGCAATCCGTCACCGCGCTCTTTGCCGCCGGGATTCTGCCCGCCCTGCTGCTCGGCCTCGTCATTGTCGGATACATCCTCTGGGTGTCGCGCAAAATGAAACCCTCGGGCACCAACACGGCGCAGAAAGGCGAGGCCCTGTCGCTCTTTCTCTCGGCCCTGCCCGCACTCGGCACACCTGTCGTCATCCTCGGCGGCATCTACTCCGGCATCTTTTCCCCGACGGAATCGGCGGGCGTGGCGGGCGTCTACGGCGTTCTGGTCGCGCGGTTTTTCTACCGTGAAATCACTTGGCGCGAGATTTGGAGCGTTGTGCTCAGCTCCGCCCATTTGACCGCGCAAATCCTGCTCGTCGTCGCCGCCTCCGGGGTGTTTTCCTGGGTCCTCACCACCAGCGGCGTGCCGCAGACCCTCGTCAATTTCGTCGAAGCCGCTTCGAGCGAGCCTTGGGTGGTCCTGCTGACCATCAACATCTTCCTGCTGATCGTCGGCTGTTTGATGGACCCGGTCTCCGCGATCGTTCTTTTGACGCCGATGCTGGTGCCTGTGGTCACCCATCTCGACGTAAACCTTGTCCACTTCGGCGTCATCATGGCCGTGAACCTGAGCATCGGCATGTTCACACCGCCCTTCGGTCTGAACATCTTCACCTCCAATGCCCTGTTCGGCGCCCCGATTTCGCGCATCAGCGCGGGCCTCGTGCCCTTCATCATCCTGCAAACGCTGGCGCTCCTTCTGATCACCTATGTGCCCGCGATCTCCCTGCCGCAACTCTTGTTCTGATCCCTCTCTCTAGACCCTTAAAATGGAGCTCTCTCATGTCACTATTCCGACCCAACCGCCGCAACATGGTCAAAGCCGCGGGCACCTGCCTCTTGCTCGCGACCCTCGGTGCCTCCCCTGCCTTTGCGCAAGAGTTCACCATGAAGCTGGCCACCGCCACGGTGAATGATGTCCAGACCGAAGCCATCAAACGCTTTGCCGAACGCGTCGAGGAACGTTCCGAAGGCCGCATCAAAACCGAGCTTTACCCCGCAGCACAGCTTGGTTCGAACGCCCGTATGATCGAGGGCCTGCAATTCGGCACCGTCGAATTCTACACCGGCCCCGCCGCCTATCTCGTTGGCGTCGACTCGCGCTTTCAGGTCACCGACCTGCCCGCGATTTTCGAAGATGCCCGCCACGCCCAACGGGTGTTCAGCGATCCGACATTCCGCGAAACCTTTCTGAACCTCGGCGCCGACAAAGGTCTCGTCGGTCTCGGCACCTATATCTACGGCAACACGGCGTTTGCGACCGCCTTTCCCGGCGATACGGTTGAGGCCTTCAACGGCAAAAAACTCCGCGTTCTCGCCTCGAAAGTCGAACGCAAAGGCGTCGAGCTCATGGGCGCCACAGCCGTGCCCATCGACTTCAGCGAGGTCGCAACAGCCTTGCAGCAAGGCACCGTGGACGGCATGAAAAGCTCCCCGCCCGCCTTCACCTCGCTCAAACTCTACGACATCGTGAAACACATCACCGCCACCGAAGACGGCGTGATGGGCGAGGTCATGATGGTCAGCAAAATCTGGTGGGACACCCTGCCGGAAGACCTGCAAACCATGCTGCGCGAAGAGGCAACGGCGCTTGAGCCGGAGCTTTACGACTATGTTCTGGAAGACCAGGCCAACGCTTACAAAACCTGGGAAGAGATGGGCGGCACCGTTCACTATCTGCCGAAAGACGAACGTGACGCCCTTCTCAAAGAAATGCGCGTCGCCGTGCTCGAACTGCTGAACGAGGACCCCAAAACCGCTGAAATGCTCGCGGTCCTTCTCGACGCGGCAGACCGCACAGCAACGCAATAAGACAACACCGTCAAAAGATCAGGCTGCCCTGTCCCCTGTCAGGGCAGCCCCTGTTTGAGAGAGGCTTTTCCATGCAATTCGATATGACAACCCTCGCGGCGCGCAAACGCTACAAACTTTTGTCGTCGCTTGTGGTGCCGCGCCCGATTGCATGGGTCTCCACCCTCTCGCGCGAGGGCATCGTCAACCTAGCCCCCTATAGTTTCTTCAACGTGATGGGCCACGACCCGGCGATTGTGGCGCTCGGGATTTTGGAACATCCGGAAAAGCCGCTCAAAGACACCGCGCGCAACATCACCGAAACCGGACGCTTTACGGTCAATCTGGTGACCGAGGCGCTGGCGGCACAGATGAACCAGACCGCCACAGACCTGCCCTATGCCGAAAGCGAAGCCGACATGGCCGCCATCGCCATGTCCCCGGCCATCGCCAACGGGGTGCCCGGCATCGCGCACTCTCCTGTCCGGCTGGAATGTCAGTTGATGCAAACCATATCGACGCGCACCTCGCAGAAAATCGTTCTGGGGGAGATTGTGGCGCTTCACGTCGAGGACGCGCTGATGCTCGATTCAGAGACGGCCAGAATTGATCTGGAGGCCCATCGTCCGATTGCCCGCATGGGCGGCGCAGGTCTCTATTGCAGAACGGCGGATCGTTTCAGCCTTGCGCGCCCGGACAGCAAAACCCAGCCGCTCGACTGACCTGACGGGAAATTTTCCCTGCCCCTTCTCCGTGCCCCTTCGACGCCCCGACAAGGGGCTGCTGACGTTCGGATGTCCTTTCGGGTCGGTCCGCATCTAGTCGGGCTTATGGCCCAGGCTCGCGACAGCCCGCAGGAGATCGTAGGGATTTGCGTCGGGCCGTATTTCTTCTGCAGCGACGGTCGCATCCAGCAAACGTCGCAACGCGGGCTCAAACCGGCTGTCGAAATAGGCAGGCAGAGCTTCGAACGCCGGGTCTCCAGAATGCAGGGCGGCAGCCAGTCCGCGCTTGGCAACGATGAAATCGACATAGCGTTGCATCCAGCGGTCAAGCGCCTCCCCCGGAGGATAGGTCCTTGCCAGATCTGCCGCAGCCTCCGCGCAGGCGTCCACCTCGCTGCGAAACACCGCCGCGATCAGATCGGAGCGCTGCGGAAAGTTTCGGTAGATGGTTCCAACGCCAGCCCTATCAGCGATCTCGCGCATGGGCGTCTCGACCCCCGACGTGGCAAAGATGTCCCGCGCTGTCCGAACGAGTGTCTCGATGTTGCGCTTCGCATCTGCGCGCAGATTTCGGTGCGCGGGAACCGGTGCGACTTGCCCTGATCGGCGACGATGGCCCGACCGGCACGTTCTCCGATGAAAATGGACCTGTGCCCTGGTGAAGACCGGCGGAGCTGTTTGGCACGTCTTCGGCCTCAACATCCCGGAGCTTTGGTCGTGCAGTGCGACGGTATAGCCCCTGCCCTTCGGTCGTCAGCGCCGGCGACCGCGTGGTGCGTCTTGTGGTTCCAAAATTGAATTAACAAATTTGGACTTCCCTTATGTCCGTGCGTCGAACAGTTTCTGCAAAGAAAAAGGAGTTATTCCATGACATTCCAACCGACTTTGCCGACCCGCTTGCTCGGAGAAAACCTGTCCGTTTCCGCCCTCGGCTATGGGGCCATGGGGCTGAGCGAGTTTTACGGCGAGACCGATCCCGGGATTATTGACACCATGCTGATGACAGTGCTCAGCGAGGGGATAACCCTGATTGACACCGCAGATGTCTACGGGCGCGGGCACAATGAGGAGATCATCGGCAAGGCCCTAAAAGCTGCGCCGGCAGAAGAGCGGGCGGCCATGCGGATCGCTACGAAATGCGGCATCGACCGGCCGAAGGACGCCGCTTATGCGCGACGGATCAACAACGATCCGGCCTATATCCGCGCCTGCTGCGATGCCTCGCTGTCCCGTCTGGGTGTCGAATGCATCGACCTGTTTTACATTCACCGGGTGGACCCGGATGCCGATATTGCCGCGACCATGGAGGTGCTGGGCGACCTTGAGAAGGCGGGCAAGATCGCCGGTGCGGGCCTGTGCGAAGTGTCTGCGGCAACATTGCGGCGCGCACATGAGGTGTTTCCGGTCACAGCGATCCAGAGCGAATATTCGCTTTGGACGCGCGATGTCGAAGAGGATATCCTGCCACTCACGCAGGAACTGGGCGTCGGATTCGTTGCCTACTCGCCGCTTGGAAGAGGATTTCTAACCGGGCGCTACAAGTCCACGGACAACCTGTCCGCCGGGGATTTTCGCCTTTCGAACGCGCGCTTTACCGGCGACAATCTGGATCGCAACACCGCGCTTCTGGCCAAGGTGGAAGCCTTCGCAGCACGCCACAATGCCAGCGCCGGTCAGGTTGCCCTGGCTTGGCTTTTGGCCCAGGCGGAAAATATCGTACCGATCCCCGGCACCCGTTCGCCGGAACGGCTGCGCGAAAACATCGCGTCGCTGTCCCTGGACCTGTCCCACGAGGAGCTGACGACCCTGTCCGACATCTGGAAGCCTGGTGCTACCGCCGGAGAACGCTACAGTGCGGAGGGCATGAAAGGGATCAACGCCTGATCCCGCTCAGCCCGGGGTATGCCGTTTGAATTCCTCGATCATACGCCGAACCTCGGGCCGCGCGCCCTGATCACGCCAGATCACATAGATCGGGATCTGCAACTGATCGGAAATCTCGGCGGCCAGTGAACGATAGACCACATTGGGATGGCGGACCGAGGTCCGGAGCGTTGGCAAAAACGTCGCCCCCTCCCCCGCTCCGATCCGTGAAAGCAGTTGAACGTGATCATCCGGCTCGCGCAAACGTGGTGGGCGATATTGGTGATGCGCAAAGACCTGCTCGAAGATGTCGGCATAATGAGGGTTTTCATTTTTCGAGAACCAAAACAGGGGAAGATCGTCAAAATCCTTGAAAGTCACGTGATCTTTCTGCGCGGCCGGATGATGCGCGGGCAAGGACACGCGGATCGTTTCAGTAAAGATCTGCAACCGATCTATGCTGTTGGGCGTATCGCGATAGGCACCGATGATCGCTGCATCCAACTCCCCCGATTCGACCAGCGACGCCAGATTGCGCGAGGCACCATATTCACGCTGAATCACCACTGAGTCGCCTATTTTATCCAACATATCTTTCATGATCGGCAACGCGGTAAAGTCGAACATAAAGCTCAGTCCAATCTTGATCTGACGACTCAGTCGGTCCTCGGCATCGCTCATTCCCGCGATCGAACTTTCCAACATATTGATGATGCGTCGCGCGTCTTCGACAAAGACCTCACCCGCAGCTGTCAGGCTCACGTGATGGGTTGAGCGGTCGAGCAAACGCACACCCAGAACATTCTCAAGCTCCTTGATCTGCCGTGACAGGGGCGGCTGCGACATGCCTAGGTGCGTCGCCGCTCTGCGAAAGCTCATTTCTTGAGCCACAGCGACGAAGCATCGAAGCTGCTGGATGGTGGGAAGGCGGTGAGACGTCACCATAAGATAAGAATTCCTATTTTAAAACAAAAAGATACGACAAACCATCAAGTGTGCTTCGAGCCCATCCACGATCCAATAAGAGTAATATCAAGAATAGTATTCCAAAATTCTGCGCCGCAGAAAAGAGTAGAAGTGCGAAACCTCAAAACAACCTGAGGTAATATCACTCTATATAAGGAACGCTATCAATGGCTTCGAAGTATCTTCTGATCTCGCGCTATTCTTTCAAAACTGGCGCAGCGATTCCCTCGCACTTCATCGACGATGCAACCACCCGAAATTTCTGGTCGGACGCGCAGAACGAACTGATGCAGCTGCGTGCCTTTGAAGACCTGTCGGAGCTGCCCGACACTCTTGCAAAATGCGAATCTGAACTCAGCCAGGCCACCCCGGGACTGATCGGTGACGTCCGCCGCGAACTGGTCGACCTTGTCGAGCAGGTCAAGAGCGCCGAAGACGCACTGCCGCAGACGCCCTATGTGCAACTGCGACACGTCGAGGTGGTGCCCGAGCGGATGGCCGAATATCGCAAATGGCGCGAGGAAACCATCTTTGATGTGGTGCGCAGCCATGACGAGGTCGAGAGCTTTTCGGCCTATCATTCCCTGATCAGCGGCGTGCCCGGCGTGAGGTTCGTGTCTGGTTTCAGCTGCCTCCCCGAGGCCTACGCCGCCGTGTTCAACAGCGAACGCTACAAGACCATCGTTCAGCAAGCCGGCGACGGCTATATCACCGGCGGCACCGACGGGCTTTACACCCGGATCTACAACGGTTTGTCCAGCCTTGCCGCCTGACCTCTCATTCCCCTCCCCCGAAGTAAGCGAGAAGTATCATGGAAAATCATGAAATTGTTATTGTCGGTGACCAATTCCACCAATTCGCTAACGGAAAGAACGCCATTACCCAGTCGCAGTTTCACGCATTGTCGAGCCTGCCGGACTGCTGTTTTCGCAGCAAAATGCGACTGACCCTCGGCCAGGGCGTGCGCCATGACGAGGTATCGAAGATTATTGAAACCAACGGGTTGGCTCAAAAGGTCGATTTCACCGATCTGCACCGCATCGGCCTACGCGCGCCCGGCACCCATTCGCACAAGCGTCAGATTCATAACACCGTCATCGCCAAGCCGGAACGCATCGGGGAGGATCTGTATTCCTGCGCATTGCTCATTGACGAACGCTGCGAGCTTATGGGCGACCACCAGACCGGGCAGCACATTCAGGGCATGATCCGGATCGAGGCCTTCCGCCAATCTTTCCTTGCGGTGAGTGAGGAGTTCTATCCGCTGGAGGGCACCAACAAGACCTACTTCGTCATCAACTCGATGGAGACATCCTTTTCCAACTTCGTCTTTCCGCTGCCGGCAGAGGTGCGGATCAACGTCATCGAATGCGAAGCAAAACCATATCGCGTGCGGCTGCGGATGGAGATGACGGTGGTGCAATACGGCGTCCCTTGTGCCGATTGCAAAGCACTGTTCACGGTCTACCCAGAGAGCGTTATCGCCGAGAAGGAAAAACAGCTCGCCGACGAAGTCCTGTCGAAGGTAACGCAATGAGCCTGTGCACCCCAATCGAATTGGAGCTGACACCGACAACACAGGGTCCGCTCTACCCGCCAAGCGAGATCTGCGATGGCGAAGGAAACTTCGTTGTGGTCGGGCGGATCTGTGACGGGCAAGGGGGGCCGGACTGGGGTGGGGCGATCGTATCGCCCCATACCATCCCGCCCGCATTCGGCGAGGCTGGACGTTATGACATCCTGCGCCGCTTCGATCCCACAGCCCTGCCCGCCGATCTGGAGGATGAGGTTCTGTGGACCCTGCCATTGCCTCTGCCATGCAACAATTACCCAATGCTTTTTGCGCCGGAACAAGCCCCCGAGGCACATCGCACGAAACGCATAAGCCCTCCGTTACATGCGGCCTATGTACCCGATCCCTTTCCCGATCCAGCGCGCCCCGGGGCGAACCGCATCAGCAACGTGATCCTGCTCTATATGAGCACACGCATGAGCTATGGCGGTGCGATCGGATTGCACGGATTGGGCGCGGATATCCATGCCCAGCTCAAACTGACAGAACCGGCTTTCTCCGATCTGGTGACCGTCGCCTGACCGCATTTTTCCCTCTTCCTTCGAACCCGAAAGGAACCCCGATGCCCTTTGTCACCATCACCACCTGGAAATCCGACGACGATACCGCCGCAGAACGGTTGATGAGCGCGGTCACCCGCGCGGTCCACGATGCCACCGGCGCACCTCTCGACAAGATCGCCGTTGTCATCTCCGAAATTCCCAAGAGCCGCTGGTCCGAAGCCGACGTGCTCGCCACAGATCCCGCATTTCCGACGCTCAGCAGGCGTATGAGCTACGAGAAGGACCCGGCATGAGCTACGCGTTTTTTGATGTCGACGACACGCTTATTCGGATCAAGAGCATGTTCGACTTCTTTCCCTTCTGGTGCGACCTGCAGGGAGCGCCAGAGACGCTGGACCGGTTCAACACAGCCTTTGAACACACCTTTTCCGAACGTCGCCCGCGCGAAGACCTGAACCGGCTTTATTATCGCTTTTTCGCTGGCGAAAACGAAGTGCAACTTTTGGCGGCGGGGCGGCTTTGGGTCAAACGGCGTTTTGGTGCGCAAGGGCTTTCCGAGGCGATGATTTTCCCCGAAGTGCTCGAACGGTTGCGCGCGCATCGCGCTGGCGGCGTGGCACCGGTCTTTGTCTCGGGGTCGTTTCCCGCGCTTCTGACCCCGCTGGCGCAGCGTATGGGAGCCGAGCACATCCTTTGCACACGCCAGGAAACCGCTCCGGACGGGACACTGACCGGAGAGATCCTGCGACCGCAGACCATCGGCACCGGCAAGGCCGACGCCATCGCCGCGTTTCTACAACAGCACGGCACCGATCCACGCACCTGCTTTGCATATGGCGATGACATGTCGGACCGCACGATGCTCGAAGCCGTCGGGCATCCGGTTGCCGTGATCGGGTCGCCGGATCTGGCCGATCTGGCCCGGGCACGCGGCTGGGAATGCCTCACAACAATCGCGCCCCAACCCGCCTTCGCGGGAGAAAGCACAACGTCATGACCTCTGCTGACACTCATATTCACACAAGCGGCACCCGTCTAAGCCGCCGCCTGCCCTTTCTGTCCGTGCTGATCGCATTGGCGGTGGGCTCGGTTTATGTCTCTCAACCGCTCTTCTTTCTGCTGGCAGAACGCTTTGCCACCACACCGGAAACCATGCGTGATGTGTTCTCGATCACGGTGACCGTCTATGCGCTTAGTTTTTTCGTGGCTGGGCCACTGACCGATCTGTGGCCCACAACGCGGCTGATGGTCGGAGGCGCCGTCGTTCTGGGCCTGTGCCTGACGGCCGGAGCGCTCGCTCAGAGCGCCAGCGCCTTTGTCATTGCAATGATCGCGGCCTCCGCGTCGGCGGCCTTTGTGCCTGCGGCGGGCTTTGCCTTGCTGGGACAGTCGGCACCGCAGGACATGCGGGGCGTTTACTTCGGCATTGCCATCGCAGCGTCGATTGTTGGCATCACCCTGTGTCGGAGCGTGAGCGCGGTGCTGGTGGCCTACATGGGCTACACCCCGTTCATACTGACCTTTGCGGCAGTGCTCATTTGTACCGCCCTGGCGGCACTGGTGCAGGGCAAGGCCGACGCGCCCGCCTCAGGAGGCGCGATCCTTGCAAAATATCGTCAATCCGTTGCCCTGCTCTTCGAAACCGCAATCCTTGAGCGGTTGCTCGTCGGTGGGCTGCTGTTTTTCGGCTATCTCGGCCTTGCCACCTATCTGACTTTCCGGCTTGCGGCTGCGCCTTTCGGGTTGAACACCGCGCAAATCGGCATCGTGAATGTTGCGGGGTTGATCGCTGTGGTGGGTGCGCCTGGTGCAGGCGTTGCGATCCGCCGCTGGGGCAGCCTGAGCGTCGGCATCTGCGGGTTGCTCTGCGCCATCACCGGCGCGCTGATCGTCTGGCAATCGCAGAGCCTGCCGCCAATGGCGCTCGGACTGATCCTTCTGTTTCTGGGCACCTTCGCCACACAGCCGGTCAAACTGGTCGAACTTTCTGCCGTGGCCGGCCCTGCGCGGCGCGGAGCGGTGTCCTCGCTCTACCTACTGGTCTGCCTGTTGATGGGCGGTTTTTCGGCCAGCGCTCTCGGCCCGCTATGGACGACACAGGGCTGGAACGGTGTGGCTGCGGCCTCGGTCGGCGCTCTGTGCCTCGCGCTGGCCATCCACATTTTCCGTCGTCCCGCGCCGTCGGCACCATGACATGGCCACTCCCAATCCAACCAAAGGAAATCCCATGAACTCTCCAATCGTCATTGCCGGTGCAACCGGCGGCATGGGGGCGGCCATCGCCCTGGAACAACTCAGCCTCGGGCGTTCCGTCATCGCGCTGGGGCGCTCCGCCGAAAAGCTTGATCGGTTGCAGACCTTGGCCGATGAAAATGGGCGCTACACGCAGATGGGTGAACTGCACAAATGCCAGGTCGAGATCACCGACCCAGAGGCCTGTCGCGACGTTGCCGCCGACATCATTGCCCGTCACGGATCGCTGGGCGGTTAGTGCACGCTGCGGGCATCGGTCATTGCGGTCCGCTGATGCAGACCAGCGATGCAAACTGGACCTAAGCCTTTGAAATCAAAGTCAATGCGGCGGCACGGATGATCCGTCTTTTGATGCCCGGTTTCGACGGGGCGCCAGCGGCGAGCATCGTGCTGATTGGTGGCGTCTTTGCCAAGGAGCCCAACGGGTTGTTCGCGATCAACAGCACGCTGAACGCCGCGATAGCAGGATTCGGCAAGTCGCTGTCGGGCGCACTGCGCGATAAGGGCATCCGCGTCAACGTGTTGCACCCAGGCGCCACGCGCACCGCGCAATGGTCGCAGCTTGCCAAGGATGCAAGCCGCCTGTTGGGGATCACGGCCGACGAGGTGACCAATGCCACCGCTGCGCAGCTGATCGGGAACAAGCTTTTGGAACCGGGCGAGGTTGCCTCCGCCGTTTCGTTCCTGCTTGCCCCCGCCAACCGAAGCATGACCGGAACTCTGATGGTGCTGGACGGCGGAGAAACCAAAGCAATTTAAAACTTTCGGGCACCGCCACGGGCAGGACAACAGCCACCACAAGACGCGCCACGCGAAAGGACAATCTCATGGCCCCACATCAGCAAACACCCGAGACGGAAACACGGCTGGAACGCGGTCGACGCGCCCTGGAGGCGATTGACGGACAAGCGGGACAAAAGGTGATTGACGCGCTGGCCGATATCTCGCCGGACTTCGCAGACTACCTGTTCGAGTTTCCGTTCGGCGATATCTACACGCGCCCCGGCCTGTCGTTGCGCGACCGCGAGATCGCAACCATTGCCGCGCTGGCCGCTTTGGGCACAGCGCAACCGCAGCTCAAGGTGCATATCGAAGCCGGGCTGAATGTCGGGCTCAGCCGCGATGAAATAACCGAAATTTTGATTCAGATGGCCGTTTACGCGGGGTTCCCGGCGGCGCTGAACGGGCTGTTCGCAGCCAAAGAGGTATTTGCCTCGCATGATGACCCAAACCCCCAGGAGAAAATCGCATGACCACGACACGCCGTACCTTCCTTGCACGGGGCATCGCCCTGCCTTTTGCCCTGCCTTTTGCCCTGTCTGCCAGCACCGCACGCGCGACCGCCGCAAGCCCCGAACAGCTCTGGAGCCGCGTCAGATCTCCGGTTGGAATGGCTTATGATGCCCATGGTGCTCTGTTCGTTGCCGAATGGGGCGCCGGACGCGTAAGCAAATTCACACCCTCTGGCGAACGCGAGACCTTTGCCAGCGGACTGTCAGGTCCATCAGGTCTGGCCATTGGAGCAGATGGCACAATCTATGTCGCCTCCTATTCCAGCGATGTGATCTGGAGCTTTTCTCCGGACGGCAAGCGGAGCACCCATGCGACCGGGCTCGCCACCCCCGCCGGGCTTAGCTTTGACCGTTCGGGTCAGCTTTTGGTCGCAAACCGGCGCACCCATCAGATCCTTGCGGTGGAACGCAGCGGGTTGCGCCCGGTCATCAGCGATCTCAATACGCCGGTCGGCGCAGTGCAAACCCCCGATGGCGGCTATGTCGTCTCGAATATCGCCGGTGGCGTCACCATCGTGCGCCCCGATGGCTCCCGCCTAGAGGCCGGACAGGCGTTCAGCACCCCTGGACCTGGTATTGCGATCACCGACAGCGGGCGCGTCTTTGTCGTTGATTATGGTGGCACCGAGGTCCGCGAGATCCTGTTGAGCGGCGGTTCCCGGGTCTACGCCGACGGGTTTTCAAGCCCGGTCGGCCTGGTCGTCACACCGGATCAAAGCGCTCTGCTGACCGCCACCTGGGGCGAGAGCGCTATCTTCCGCATTCCTCTCTCCAGCTAGCCTAAAGCGTTTTTCGTTTAATCTGAATCAGATTGAGCGAAAAACGTTGCGACACTGAATTGATCTTGCTGCGTTTTTCAAAAATTGAGTGCCTCAAGTTTTTTGAAAAACGCTTAAATCAGTTCTCAAAGGAACCGGGAAAACACCTCGAAGGGGAGTGACGAAGTCACTCCCCTTTTTTTCAGATGGGCTGCATTTCTCAGATATATCAGGCTTGGCTGTCGCAGCAGACTCTTGCCAAGGCGCGAACCTGCAATTTGAAATCCATCAACATACAGGTCCGGCTCGAGCGGGCTGAGTGAAAGCGGGAACTCTCTATGTGCCTATCCGCTGATAGCACTCAATCACGGCTGTGCCGAAGCCGAATTTATTTTATGGAACACTCTACTGAGAAGGCGCGGCCAAAAATGAACTCACATCCCGAACAAGCGATTTGTTTTTGATAGCCCTTCAATAGGATCACTTCCTCTCGTACCGGCTGACACGATAGGGCGTGGGATCGACACAGGTCTCGGCGCCGGTCGCCAGTTCCGCCACCAACTGCCCCGCGGCGGGTCCCGTGCCAAAGCCATGGCCGGACATGCCCGTCGCAATCGTCAGCCCCGGAACAGCATCAATTCGGTCGATCACCGGGTTAGAATCCGGCGTGATGTCCATGGTTCCGGCCCAGGCCTCTGCGATTTCGGCCTCTTTGAACACCGGCCAGGCTTTGCGCAGATTGTCGAGCGCCTGAGCGTTGATCTTGTCGTTTGCCGCCGGGTCCATCACGCGGGCGCGCTCGAAAGGCGAAACCCGGTCGCGCGACCATTTGCGCGCCAGTTTCAAATCCTCGATCAGCGGTCCGGGAAAGACCGGGCGGATCATGTTGTAGGTATGTTTGAGTGTCGGCAAGTATTTCATGCCGATCAGCGCGTGGTCGAGCACGAAAGGCGACCCGAGGGCGGCGCGATGGGTGATCACATAGCCGCCGCTTTCATGTTTGCGAAAGGAAAAATCCGGGCCGCCCACGGCAATGTCGCTCGGGCCCTCAAGAGGCGTGGTGCGAAACGCGTAGCAAATCAGCGGCAGGACGGGCAGGGCCACGCCCATATTGCCCAAGAACCGCCGCGACCAAAGCCCGCCTGCAAGGATGACCTGATCGCAGGCGATCTCGCCGCGCTCAGTCACCACGCCGCTGACCTGTCCGGCCTTGGTCTCGATGGTGCGCACGGCGCAGCGCTCAAGGATGATCGCGCCTTTTTCCTGCGCCGCCTTGGCAAGGGCGGAGCTGGCCCGCGTCGGTTCGGCATAGCCGTCCGAGGGGGTGTAAACCCCGCCTTTCCACGCGGTTCGGCCGCCGGGTACAAGCGCGTCAATCTCGGCTGCGCTCAAAAGCCGACTGCCGAGATCGAGCCCCTGCACAGAGTCATGCCAGCCGCGATACATCTCCATCTCGCTGTCGGAGCCCGCCACAAACATGATGCCGTTCTGGCGATAGCCGACCTGTTCCCCGGTGCGCTGCGGCATCTCGGCCCAGAGCCGCTCGGCCTGTTGCGCCAGCAGAATATCGGCCGCCAACCGGTTGGTTTTGCGCACCCAGCCGAGATTGCGCGAGGATTGCTCCGCCGCGATCCGCCCCTTTTCCAACACGACCACGGGAATGCCGCGTTCCGCCAGCGTGAGCGCCGCCGAGAGCCCCACGATGCCGCCGCCGATGATGGCGACCGTGGTGCGTTCGGGCAGGGTGTCGGAGGTGGCGACGGGCGTGATGGCAGGGGCAGAGATCTTGAGGTCGGACATGGCGCAATCCTTTGAAGTTAAAGCGAGAGTGTGATCCGGTCTTGCACGGTATCTGCCGCGCCCTTGTAGGCGGTGACCTCGATCTCGACCTTATAGTGTGCCGAGCCCAGAGGCGGGTTCGTCACGGTGGTGGTCGGGTCGATGCCGCGGAATTTTTCGCCGAAAATGCCCATCACTGCCGGGGTATCCGCTGGATTTTGGACAAAGACGCGGGTGGACACGACATCTTCAAGCCCGGAGTCCACCGCGTTCAGCGCACGGGTGATATTGGCAAAGACTTGTTCGGTCTGCTCGGCCAGGTCTTCGGGAATCTCTTTGGTCTCCGGGTTCCGCCCTGCCGTGTTGGACACGAAAATCCAGTTGTCGACCATGACGATCCGCGAATAGCTGCTCAACTCTTCGAGCTTTGCGCCGGTTTTGACTTTGGTGATTTTGGTCATGTTTGTTCCTAAAAAGGCGCAGGGGGCGAAGGGAGGCACCCCCTGCGCAGAGGGATCAACGCAGGACGGGTTCGTCCCACAAATTGAGTTTCGTGCCGATGCCTTTTGCGATCGCGTTGCGGTAGATCACCGTGCCCCAGGCGACGTCCTCGACCGGCATGCCGCCGACCGAGAGGATGATGATCTCGTCTTCGTTTTGGCGCCCCGGCGTGGCGCCCGCACAGATCGCACCGAGGTCTTCCAACTCCGCGCGGTCCATCTTGCCCTCTTCGATCATATCGAGGAATTTCACGCCGATGACGGGCACATGGACATGGGCTGGTTTCGGCAATTCGTCGAACCAGGCTTCATAGAGGCCGATGTTGTCGCAGACTTTGCGCACGTCTTTGGATTTCATGCCCTCGTCGATGTCACAGGAGGCGGGCATCGACAGGAAGGCGCCGGGTTTGAGCCACTCGCGTTTGACCATCGGGTATTTCGACACATCGCCGGTTTCGCCCGAGGCGCAATAGGTCACGATGTCGGACCCGCGCACGAGGGTTTCCAGATCCTCGACGATCTCGATGGTGGTGACCTGCGGATAGGTCTCTTTCACCCACTCGACAAAGCGATCAATCGAGCCTTGGCTGCGCCCCAAAAGCTTCACCGTGGCGATCTCGGGGCAGGTCGCCATGAAGGCCGCCAGCGAGGTCTTGCCCATCACCCCCGGCCCTTGCACGGCGAGCACCTTGCTGTCCCGGCGCGCCAGATGACGAGCGCCGACGCCCGGCACCGCGCCGGTGCGATAGGCCGACAACAAATTCGCCGACATATAGGCCAGAGGCGCGGAGGTGTCGGCGTCGTTGAGCGTGAACATCAGAATCGAACGCGGCAGGCCCTTGTCGCGGTTGGCGATATTGGAGCCATACCATTTTACCCCTGCCGTGCCGTATTGGCCGCCCAAATAGGCCGGCATCGCCATGAAGCGGCGGTCAGCGGTGGGTTTCGGCATGGTCTCGAACGGGCTGTTTTCGGGGAACATGATCATCGCGCCATGGCTGTCATTGTTGGCCCCCGCCATCCGGTAATCGCCGGAATGCAGCAGTTTGAACATGTCTTCCATCGTGTCGACGCAGCCCGCCATATCGGTCACGCCGGCTTTGATCATGTCCTGTTCGTTCAGGTAAATGAAATCGATTTTCGGCAACTCGGTCATCATCCGTCCTTTTCGCAATGCGCCTCTTTCCTCCAGTAACGAGGGAATGCGCCAGAAAGCCCATTGCGGGACGTGCCATTTTTTCGATATTTTACGCCATATCAGCGCCATCTTTTCCGGATTTGCGCGCAAATTTCGTGCAGGGACGCGCTTAACCTCTGTTAAAACCGATAGCCCTTGCCCGAGCGCACTTCGCGTGGCGTGAGCGTCGACCAGCGTTTGTGTGCCCGCCAAAAGGCCGTGCCGTCGGCATATCCGAGCGCGGCGGCGACCTCGCCCACGGGGATGTCGCCATCCGACAAAAGCGTCGTCGCCCGGTCGCGGCGGATGTCGTCCAAAAGATCGCGCAGGCTGGTGCCTTCGTCAGAGAGTTTGCGCTGCAGGTTGCGCGGCGACAGGCCCAGCGTTTCGGCGACGCGCTCGACGGAAATCGGTCGCAACCCCAGCCACGAGGTCACCACCGCGCGCACCGCATCGGTCAGAGTGCTGTTATGCGGAGTCGCCTCGATCAGATCTTCGATGTGACGCTCCAGCATGCTGACCAAGGCTGAATCTTCGACGCGGTAGAGCTCCATAAGAGGCGCGCGATCCATCACCAGCCGGTTCGTCGCCTGGCCATAAAGGATCGGACAGCGAAAGAATTGCCGCAGGAAACTGTCGTCGTCTGGCGGGGCGTGTTCGAAATGCACCTGTTGCGGCGACCAGCGGCGCAGGAAATTGTCGCGGATGACTTGCACCGTGCCGACCAGTGAAAACTCCGCATCCTGCCGTCGGGGCCAGATGCGCGCGTCTTCGATTTGATAGGACATAAGCATCTCGTCACCATTGGGCAAAAAGCTCGTCTCCGTGCCGCTCTGAAGCGCTGCGGCAGATTTTGCAATCCGATCAATCCCGATATGGATCGAACGTGACAGCGACAAAAGAATGCCCATGGGCCCCAGATCGCCCGCCCGGATTTCCGTGCCGATATGCGCGCCGATGTGCTGATCTCCCGAGAGTTCCGAGGCGCTTTCAAGGAAGCTGTTGAATTCGTTCATCGACAGATGCGCATAGGGATCTTTCAACATATCAAGGCTGATGCCATGTTTTGACAAAAGCGATTGAGTCGCCACCCCGCGCGCATTGAGCCGGTCGAGGACGTAGGTCAAAAGCGTGCTGCGGATCGCCGCATAGCCATGCGTTTCGCGTGCCATGTGATTACTTTTCCGCCCGTTTCCAAAGTGAATATGCGCAAAATATCGGAATTATGTCACAAAATGCAATGGAGAATTGGCCCCTGCTTGTCATTCTACTGTCATCTGGCCCACTCCGAGACCCCACTCCGAGACAACGGGCCGGCCAGGATTTTACACCGCTTTCAAATCGGCGCGCATGCCGATGTTTGGACAGGAGACCGCCATGACCTCGCTTTTGAAATACGGCACGATCGCTGCGCTGGCCGCACTGCCCTTGGCCGCAGCCGCCGAATACCCCGAGAAACCCGTCGAATTCGTGGTGCCCTTCCCGCCGGGCGATCTCGAGGACATCCTGACGCGGATGATCGCCGATGAATTTCAGGCCACTTATAATGTGCCCGCCGCCGTGGTGAACAAACCCGGCGGCGGCGGCGGTCCGTTCCCCGGCGCGGTCGAGGTGGCTTTGGCCCCTGCGGATGGCTACACGGTCGGCTCCTTTGTGATCGACGTGCCACTGGTGGGACCGCATCTCGGCATTCCGCCGCTCGAAGGCAACCCGTTCGAGCCGGTCGGCATTTTCGTGACCTATCCCTTCGTGATCGCCGCGAAAGCCGATGCGCCCTATAAAACGCTCGACGAATTGGCGGCCTATGCCAAGGATCACGACGTCACTTTGGGGCATTTCGGCGATGTGACCACGCCAGCACGGCACACATTTGCCATCGCGAAATCTATGGGTTTCGAATTCTCTTCCAACGCGGCATTCGATGCGCTTGATTGCAACACGCTGGCCTCGGGTGACGCGGATGTGATCAACACAACGCTGCAACTGGTGATGCCCTGCATCGAGGATCTGACCTTCCTCGCCTCCGTCACCGAAGACCGTATTTCGATCCTGCCGGACACGCCGACAGTAGGCGAAGTGCTGCCCGATCTCGATCTTTCGACCTGGAACGGGCTGTTCCTGAAAGAGGGCACTCCGGAGGAGGTGCGCGAAAAAATCTCTGTGGTGGCAGAGAAGGTCATGATGTCCGACGCAGCCAAGGAGCTGGCCGCCCAGACCGGCGCGTTGATCTATTGGAAAGACGCCGCCACCTCTGAGGCTCAGATGGGGGTGGATGTTGAAACCATGGCGCGGATCAGTGCGGCGATTGACTAAATCCAAATGAAACCAAGGGGCTGGACCTTGGGTCCGCCCCGGATGCAAAGGGCTGAGGATATGGCGGGAATGACAGCTTTGGCGGGGATGTTGCGACGGGAGAGACGCCCCGGAGATCTGGTTTTCGCCACCGCCTTCATGGCGTTCTCGCTCGCCACTTTGGTGCTTTTGCCGGTCCAGACGACCTGGGTCGCAAACACCGTGCTCTTTGCGCAACCCGCCTTTTGGCCCGCGGTCGGAGTTGTCATAATGGTGGGCTTCGGCGCGGTGCATCTGATGAGCTCTCTCGTCTCCGCCCGTCAAGAGGGACGTGGCGCTGAGGTGGTCTACTGGCTGCGCTCGCTCGAATTCGTTGCCTGGTTTCTCTGTTATGTCTGGCTGGTGCCGGTGATCGGCTATCTGCCTGCCACCATGCTTTTTGCCGTGCTGCTGACGAGGCGTCTGGGCTATCGCTCCGCCAAAAGCGTCTTTTGGGCGGCGGCCTTCGGCTTTGCAGTGGTTGCGGTGTTCAAGGCCGGGCTTCAGGTCAAGGTGCCCGCAGGTGCGCTTTACGTCTATCTGCCCGAGAGCATCCGCACCTTCATGATGGTTAATCTCTAAAGGGTTCGCAGAATGGAGACGCTTCTTTCCGGCCTCGATATGTTGATGAGCCTCGATGTGCTTATGGCGCTTTTGATCGGATCTATCGGCGGCGTGATCATCGGTGCCATTCCGGGCGTCGGCCCCGCCGTGGCGATCGCGATCTTGTTGCCTGCGACCTTCGCCTTGCCGCCCTTGGTGGGGCTGGTGATGCTTTTGGGGATTTACGGCTCGTCGATGTTCGGCGGCTCCCTTCCGGCGGTTCTGATCAACACGCCCGGCACGGCGGTCAACGCGCTGACCACCTATGACGGCTACCCGATGACCCAACGCGGTGAAGCGGCCAAGGCGCTTGGGTTGGCCTATGGTGCGTCGTTTTTCAGCGGCATCCTGTCGATCCTCGCCCTCATCGTGCTGTCGCCCGTGCTGGCCAAAATCGCGCCGATGTTCGGGGCGCGGGAGATTTTTCTCGCGGCCCTTCTGGGCATCGTTCTGGTCATCGTGGCGCACCGTGGACAGGTCGCGGCGGCGGGGATGATGGCGGGCTTTGGCATCCTTTTGCAATCCATCGGCATGGAGCCGGTGAAATACACCATGCGCTTCACCTTCGGGCAGGGCTGGCTGACCTCCGGGCTCGATCTGATCGTCGTGGTGCTCGGGCTTTTCGCGATCTCTCAGGCTCTGGCGCTTTTGGTCGACACGGAAAGCGCGCCGGACGCCGCGCCGATCAAAGGCCATGTCGGGCAGGAGATGCTGGGTGTGCTCCGGCATAAAAAGATCGCGGCGCGCGGGTCGTTCTTTGGCGTCTTGATGGGGATGATCCCCGGCGTCGGCGAATTCACCGCGCAGTTCATGAGCTATACTTTTGCGCAAAAATCTTCGCGCCATCCGGAGCGGTTCGGCAAGGGATCGGAGGAGGGGCTGGTCGCCTCCGAAAGCGCCAACAACGCCGTGCCCGCTGCCGCGATGATCCCGCTTTTGGCGCTTGGCATTCCGGGCGAAGCGCTGACCGCGATGATGCTCTCGGTGTTCTACGTCCATAACGTGGTGCCGGGGCCCGCGCTGTTTCAGGACCGGATGGATTTCATCTACGCGCTCTACATCGCGCTTTTGGCCCTCAACGTCATCGTCATCCTGTTCATGCTGGTGTCCTCCAATTGGCTGATCCGCCTGATCCGAATTCCGACGCGGTTTCTTGGCATGATGGTGCTGATCCTCAGCTTTGTGGGCGTCTACAGCCTGCGCAATTCGGTGGTGGATTGCGCCATCGCCTCCGGGTTCGGGGTGCTGGGGCTGGTGCTCAAACGGCTGAACCTGCCCTCCGTGCCGATCATTTTGGGCATGGTTCTGGGCGGCATCATGGAGGTCAAACTGCGCGCCGCCATGGCCCGTGTCGACAGCCCGCTCGACTTCGTCAACCGTCCGATTGCGGCCATGCTGGCGCTGGCGATCGTGGCGATTCTGCTCTCGCATATCCTCCCACCACTCATGGCCCTGCGGAAGACACGCCGGTCCTGAGCCCACAGAGTCTTGGGCGGGGCTTTGCGCCTCTCCTGTTATGTCATTGATGCCACCGACGCACGACACCGCCGCCACGGGATGTGGCCGCGGTGCTGCGTTAGACTGTGACTGTCCTTGGCGCTCAGGCGAGGACGAAATCGTACTGCGCCGTCCACTCACCGCGCCGTTCTCCGGCGGTTTCCTGGACAAAATCGACAATCAGCTCGCTTTTCACGCCGAAAACCGTGTCGTTCGAAATATAGGCATCCCCCGCGACAAACGTGTGCGTGATAAGAGGTTTGTATCCTTTGGCCATCACGCGAAAATGGGTATGCGCCGGGCGATACGGATGACGCCCGATCTGGCGTAGCATCTTGCCAACCGGGCCGTCATCGGGAATCGGATAGGACACCGGCTTGATTCCGTAGAACCAATAGCGACCATCGGTGCCGGTTCTGAACACGCCGCGATTGTTCCATTTCGGCTGAATATCGGGTTGCTGCACGTCATAAAACCCTTCGGCATTGTCCGACCACACATCGACCAAAGCCCCTTCGATCGGATTGCCCTCAAGATCGAGAACCCGCCCTTCGAACAAACAGCGCTCGCCCTTACCATCCAGAGAAATATCCGAACCCATGGCACGTTCCGGCGCCCCTTCGACGTGGAATGGCCCGAAAACGGTCGAGGGCGTGGCCCCCGCAGGTTTTCGGTTCTGAATGGCATCCACCAACATAGACACGCCCAAAACATCAGACAGCAGGATGTATTCCTGGCGTTCTTCGGAACAGATTTGACCTGTGGCCGTCAAAAACTCGATGGCGACGGCCCATTCCTCTTCTGTCAG
Organism: uncultured Celeribacter sp.; assembly: GCF_963676475.1. Lineage (NCBI taxonomy): Bacteria > Pseudomonadati > Pseudomonadota > Alphaproteobacteria > Rhodobacterales > Roseobacteraceae > Celeribacter > uncultured Celeribacter sp. The sequence goes on from NZ_OY781107.1 coordinate 719,654, forward strand.
CTCCACATCTTTTACGAAGGCATGCAAATGCTCTACAAGCGAGCGCATCACGTCTGCAAGCCGCTCCGGGACATCCGCACCGATACGCCCGTTGACAACCTCAACGGATTTACGTTCCTCAAAATAGGCACTCATTTGGGGTCTCCTCCTTCAAACAATCCCAATTACGATTGTGGTGGCTCTCCGCGCCACGCCCGCGCCAGCATGTCTCTCAGCGCGCCTTCCTCGAGCGGTCTGGGATTGGCATAGGGGCTTTTCAAAGCCATCTGCGCGGCCGTTGCGATCCCATTTTCCGGCATGCCCAGGTCTGCGAGGGCGCGCGGCGCACCAAGGCGCCCGGACAACTCATAGAGCGCCACGGCGGGATCCAACCCGAGCACATCTTGCAAGCGAACCATGACCGGCGCGATGGCGGGCGCGTTATACGCGAGGGAATGTGGCAGCATGACGGTATGCGTTTGCGCATGCGGCAGATCGAAACTGCCGCCCAGCGTGTGGCAAATCTTGTGATGCAAGGACATCGCCACGGAGTCGAGGCACAGGCCACAGAGCCATGATCCGTAAAAAAGATCGGCCCGGACGCCCATATCCGTTGGAGAATCTGCCAGCTTTGGAAGTGCATTGGCCAAAACCTTGATCGCCTCCAGCGCCATAAGGTCGGTGATAGGATTTGCGTCTGGTGCATAGAGCGCCTCCACGGCATGGGCCATGGCGTTCATGCCCGACAGGCCGGACATGCCGAGCGGCAACCCCAGCGTCAACTCGACATCGTAAATCACCGTATCGGGACGAATTTCAGGCGCACGACGGGTCGTCTTCACGCCCGCTTCCGTCTCGCCGAGGATATTTGTCATCTCGGAACCGGAATATGTCGTCGGCAGGCTGACATGCGCCAGCCCTTGACGCACGGCCAGCGCCTTTCCCAAACCAATGGTCGATCCGCCACCGATGGACACGACCCCGTCGGCCCCGCAGTTTTTCAGGTCATCGAGAGCCGACTGCGTCACGTCGACGGGCGTATGCATGGCGGCGCCCGAAAATACTGTCCACTCCCGGTTCTCAAGACCTTCGGCCAAAAGCTCGACGGCATCGGCCTGTTGAGGTGTGGTGAGAATGAGGGGATGCATGATCCCCAAACGATCCAGCTCTTCGCCAAGTGCCTTGCGGGCACCGGGCGCGAACAGAATGCGGCGCGCATGAGAGAGATAGGTGAAGTTTTTCATCGTGAAGCCTTTGAAAGAAGCTTTTGGCACTCTGAGAGTGGCGGCAAGATGGGCGGGCCTCTGCCGCGAGGCCCACCGCAAAGCGCAGAGGGTCACATCATGTTGGGAATGAACAAGACGATGACCGGGAAGGCGAGGATCAGCGCGACGCGCAGCACATCGACCAGTAGGAAAGACACGAGACCGCGGAAGATGGTGCCAAGCTGCACATCTTTGACGACGGATTTCAGAACAAAAGCGTTCAGCCCAACAGGTGGGGTGATGTAGCTCACCTCAGTCACGATCACGACATAAATGCCGAACCAGATCAGGTCGAACCCCTGCGCGGCAACAATCGGATAAAAGATCGGCACCGTCAGCGTGATCATGGACAGACCTTCGAGCACGCAGCCGAGAACGAGATAGATGAGCGTGATCAGCGCGATGACCATGAGGGGATGATCTCCGATCGAGGTCACGAGCATCTGGATGTCGCGGGTCATGCCCGAGAGGTTCACGTAGTTCGCAAATGTCAGCGCGCCGAAGAGGATAAAGAACATCATCGCCGTGGTCTTGGCGGTCTCATAGAGCGTGAGCAGGGTCTTGGCAAAGTTCAAACGGCCCTGAAGCAGAACAAGGAGGAACGCGCCCCCTGCCCCCATTCCGGCACTTTCCGTCGGTGTGAAGACACCGAAATAGATGCCGCCCATCACAAAGGCGAAGAGACCGAGTGCGCCAGCGACGCCTTTGAGGGCAAAGATGCGCGCCCTAAGCGGCAGCTTGTCTTCCACCGGCAAATCAAAATGTCCGAAATGAACGGAGATGCGCACGGCAACCGCATAGAGCACAACGCCGAGAATGCCGGGAATGATGCCCGCGAGGAACAGTTTGCCGATATCCTGCTGAGTCATGATGCCGTAGAACACGAGGATCACGGAGGGCGGGATCAGGATGCCAAGCGTGCCGCCCGCCGCGATGGAGGCGGTCGACAGGCTGTCGGGGTAACCGAATTTGCGCATGTTCGGCAGGGCGATTTTCGCCATGGTGGACGCGGTCGCCAAAGACGAACCACAGACCGACGAGAATCCGCCACAGGCCACCACGGTCGCCACCGCCAACCCGCCCTTGCGGTGCCGGAGCCAGGCATAAGCAGCGGAATAGAGGTCGCGTGCAATCCCCGATTGCACCACGAAATTCCCCATCATCAGAAACAGCGGCAGGATCGAGAGTGAATAGCTGCGGCTGTGCTCGAAATAGGTTTGGCCCAGCAGAGAAAAAGCCGGAGACCATCCAATGATCGCCGCCGTGCCGACCGTGCCCAGAAGCGCAAGTGCGAAAGAGATCGGAACGCCGAGAAACAGCAGGACAAACAGGACAAGCGTCCCGATTTCCCAATTGGCAAGCAAGGACATGTCAGCTTTCCTTTTTCAGATCGTCAGATGGCGGACGGTAGAAGATTTGCGCCAGCATCAAGAGGGCAGAGGCGCCGCAAAGAAGGGCGGAGAAATAGCCGATCGGCGCAATCGGCAGCTCAAGAGTGGCCGTGGTACCGCCATAGCCTGCGACCTGATCGGCCGTGATCCAAAGGCGCCAGGCGATCATCATCTGGATCCCGGCTGAGGCGACGAGCACCGCCGGACGACGGAGCTTGTCCACTGAAAGCGGCAAACGATCCGTGACCAGATCGACCGTGACATGTTCGCGGTCCAGCGTCGCGGCAGGCAGCCCGAGAAAGATTAATCCGGCGAGCATCAATTCGGTAAGCTCGGTCGAGCCTTTCACCGGGTTGTTGAACAGATAGCGTCCCAGAACATCGGTCACGGTCAACCCCATCATCACGATGAGCAACAGCGAACAGGCGGCTGCAATCAACATGTGAATGGGGTGGGCCACCCGTGGGGGCAGCCCATCCGCATGATGTCCGGCAACAAGTTCGGACAGGTTGATCATTCTTCGGCCTCAACCTTTTCGATCTCGGCGAGAAGCATGTCATAGGCGGCCTGACCGTCGATCCCGGTGGCGCTGACCTGTTCGATCCGATCGGCGACGATGGGGGCGAGACGCTCTTGCAGTGCGGCGACCTCTTCCTCTGTTGCGGCCTTGATCTCGATCTTGCCGTCCATCTGGGCGAGACCCGCTGCGTCGGCAGCGTTCCACATCTCACCGGCACGACGGGCGAATGCCTCGCCGAGCAGCGGTTCGATCAGGGCTTGGTCCTCAGGCGCAATCGAATTCCACTTGGCCTCGTTCATCACCACATACATAGCCGAATTGTAGAGGCCACCCTCGACCGTGTAGCCATAGTCGAGAATGTCCTCGAGGCTAAAGAAGGTCACGGTTTCGAACGGAAAGAAGATGCCGTCGGCAACGCCTTGGGACAAAAGCTCATAGGCTTTCGACGAGGGGCCTTCGACCGGCACGGCGCCCAGTTCGGAGGCGATGTCATGCGCCACGGTCGAGCCGATGCGGATTTTCTGACCGGTCACATCCTCGGCGGTCTCGATCGGCTCGCGGGAAAAAATCTCGCCCGGACCGTGGGTGAACACGGTGAGCAGTTTGACCCCGTCGTATTCACCGGCATCCTTGAGCATGGCGTCCTGAACACGCCAGAATGCGACGGAGGTCGCGACCGCATCATCCGACAGGAACGGCATTTCGGCCAGAACCGAGGTTTTGAACCGCCCCGGGGAGTAGCCGTGCACCGCGTAGGCGATATCTGCGATGCCGTTCTTGGCGATGTCGAAAGAGGCCGGGGGCGGTCCGAGCGGCGCAGGCAGGATGTTGATTTTGACACGGCCTTCGGTAACCCGCTCAATATCGGCGGCCCAAGGCACGAAGAGTTCGGACACCTGCGGGTGGGTCGGCGGCAGCCAGCTGTTCATGGTCAGCACGGTTTCGGCATGGACTGCGCCGGCGAAAAGTGCGAGTGCAGCCGCTGTGGAAGCGATCTTTTTGATTTTCACGTTCATTTTCACATTCCCTATTGGTGAGTGTTGGTGTTATGACGTCCTGACCGGACATTTTGTTTTTGTTTAAGAAACTCTAAGTGCCTTTGGGCGTGACGAAGCCAGACACAGGTAATGACCAAGATGAGTGAACTGCCGAAGGATCAGCAGGCCCCCGAACATCTTCGTGACACATGGCCCTATTTTTGGGTCAACCGGGTCAACGCCTATTACACCCGGGCACTGGAAAAACGGCTCAAGCCGATGGGCGTCGACGCGCCGCGCTGGCGCGTGCTGATGTCGCTCTACCAGCAGCAATTCATGTCGGTCTCCGAGATCGCTGAATTCTCCACGCTCAAGCTCAACACCACGACGAAGATCGTCCAGCGCATGATCAGCGATGGTCTGGTCGAAACCCGGGTGCGCCCGACCGATGGCCGGGTCACCGAGGTCTGCCTGACAGAAAAGGGCGATGCACTGCGTGCCAAGGCCTTGGTTGAGGTCGACCGCATTCGTGCGGAGAGTTTCTACAATACCTCGCCCGCAGAGCTTCAGACGCTCAACGAGATCCTTGAAAAGATCAGCGCCGATCTCGCGCGGATGATCTGAGGCGCGTGCGCGCATCAGGCTTGCTCCACCGTGAGATGGTGATAGTCGCGGCTGAACCACACAAGCCCATGACGCGCCTCCTCGGAGAGCCGTACTGCCTCGACCTGGCAAAAGAGCACGGAGTGGGTTCCTTCCTCATGGCGACTGGTGATACGGCAATCGAACGCGACATTGGCATCCGCCAGCATCGGTGATCCGGTCTGAGCGGTGACCCATTCACCATAAGAAAACCGATCCACGCCTTCGACATAGCGGGCAAAATGACCGGACAGCGCCTGATGTTCTGAGGCCAGAACATTGACAGCCAACACGCCGTTTTCGACGAATTTGTCGTGGGCAAAGGCGTTTTTATTGATGCAGACCAGAAGCGTCGGCGGTTGATCCGTCACCGAACAGACCGCGGAGGCCACGAGCCCGTGTTGTCCCGCCGGTCCGTCGCTGGTGATCAGGTTCACCGCCGCGCCAAGCCGGCTCATGCCTTCGCGAAAATCAAGCTGGGTTTGTGTGAGATCAACCATAGCTCAAATCTCCAAGACCAGTTTCGGACCTTTGGCCCGCGAACAGCAGGCGCAAATCACGTCACCGTCCTCGCGCTCCTCTTCGGTGAGGAATTGATCGCGGTGGTCGATCTCGCCCGAAAGCACATCGGTCAGACAGGTGCCACAAACGCCCTCTTCGCATTTCACCTCGATCTTGATGCCTTCGCGCGCCAGCGCCTTGGCGATCGTGTCATCGGGACCGACCGTGATGGTCACGCCGCTCTCGGCGCATTCGACCTCGAATGTGTCGCCGGTCACGTCGACATCGGCGGAGAAATATTCCCGATGCACATTGGCGGTGGCATGCCCCGCCGCTTCCGCCGTGTCGATCACCCAATCCATGAAGCCCTGTGGGCCGCAGACATAGAGATGGGTGCTTGCGGCGGGCACGGGCAGATCCCGTGTGAGATCGAGCTTTTGCGCCGCATCCATATCGTCGAAATGGAACACCACCTTGTAGGCAAAACCGCAGTCTTTAAGCTCGTCCATGAAAGCGGTGACGCCCTCGGAGCGAGTGCAATAATGCAGGGTGAAATCTTTCCCAATCGCATGGAGCCGCTTGGCCATCGCGATCATCGGCGTGATGCCGATGCCACCACCCAAGAGCACGGTGATCTCGGCGCTCTCATCGAGCGGGAAGTGATTGCGCGGGCCTTCGACCGTGAACACGGCGCCTTCGACAGCCGTTTCATGCACCTTCACCGAACCGCCCCGGCTCTGCGGGTCTTTCAACACGCCGATCTCATAAAACCCGGTCTCGGCCGGATCGGAGCAGAGCGAATATTGCCGCCACATGTCGAGATCCGGCAGGTAGAGATCGAGATGCGCCCCGGCCTCATAGGGCAGGATCGCGCCGCCCGTTTCCGGCGCAAACCGGATGCGGGCAATGTCGCCACGGTCGTCGATGCGGGCGATGACTTTGAGTTTTTGTGCGTTGTCAGCCATCTTTACCTCACATAAAGCCCGCCGTTGACGTCCCAACACGCGCCGTTGACGAATGCCGCCTCGGGGCTGGCAAGCATCACCACCATCTGCGCCACGAAGTCGGGATCGCCGAGCTTCTGCACCGGGATACCCGCAATTGCCGCCTCGATCTTGTCGCCCAGAACACCGCGCACCATCGGCGTGTCCATCGGACCGGGCGCAATGGCGTTGCAGGTGATGCCAAAGGGCGCGAGATCGCGGGCGAACACTTTGGTCAACGTCAGGATCGCGCCTTTCGAGGCGGCGTAATGCGCCCCCGTCGCCGTGCCGCCATTCTGACCCGCAAGAGAGGCCATGTTGACGATCCGGCCATAGCCGCGGTCCTTGAAGTGGCGCGCAAAGATCTGGCTGCCGGCAAAAGTGCCGCCGGCGTTCGTCGCCATGATGTCGTTGAAGACCGCAGGATCAATCTCCATTAGCGGCTGCGCCATGGTGCGCGCGGCGTTGTTCACCAGCACCTCGACGGAGCCATAGCGTTCAACGCATTTGTCGAGCACCTCCTGGAAGTCGTCCGGCTTGGAAACGTCCAGCGTGGCGGTGATCGCGGTGTCGCCCGCAAGGTCCAGTTCGGAGGCCAGAGCTTGCGCCTCCTCGCCGGGGTTGATGTCGGCGATCACCACGCGGTAACCCGCCTTGTGCAGGGCCCGGACGACGGAGGCGCCAAAGCCGCGCGCTCCGCCGGTGACAACGGCAGTCTGGATCTGTTCAGGAAGAGGCGCCGTCATCAGAACAAATAGCTGAACGAATTCAGCATCCCGTCGGAGTTCAGGAGACGAACGATTTTCTCATGAATCTTAAACCCGTCCTCGGTGACTTTCAGGGTGTAAGAGACATTCCCGGCCCAAACGCGCTGGCGTCCGAACTTGTCCTCGATCAGATGCTCTGCGCAGGACACCCGGATCACATCGCCCTCGGCGGCGTCGATCCGAAACCGCGACAGGGTGCGCACGGTCTGGGCGGGTGGCGCCGACGAGATCGAGAACCCACGCTGAAAGCGGCCAATCCGGTCGCGACGCATCTTGTCGTTGTCATAGCACAGGTTGAGCTGGTTCTTGTAATCCTCGCCCTCGCCGATCGGCAGGATATACACCCCGTCCTCGGTCCAGAGATCGAGCCACTTGTCATATTCCGTGGCGTCGAGCATTGCGCCCTCGGCCCAGATGAATTCCGTGACATCGGCCAGCAGCGAACGCATGTCGATTTTGCTCATCTCGGTCATTGCGACATCATCCTTTTCCACATTTTGTAAGCGGCGCGCATGCCCGTCTCGGCAGAGATGTGGCCGCGCGGACCATCGGGACCGGGTTCTTCGTCAACGAGACCTCGGTTGACGAGGATCGGTAGGCTGTCGCCGCCCTTGGTGCCGCGCTGAACGCGTTCCCAAACCTCGGCATCGTCTGGCGAACCGAACCCCATCGGGCCCTGGAAATGTTCGTGCAGTCGCATCCGCGCCTGGTTGGCCGCTGCCGGTCCGCCGTCCATGCCGATGGCGATGTGACGAATGTCTGTCTGTTCGACCGAAACCGGGGTGAGCACGCGGAAGAAGGCCAGCGAGAATGACACGTTGGGGAAGAGGTTCAGGTTGAACCCTGCCCCGCCGACGGCGCGTACGATCTTCTTGACCTGATCCTCCGGATAGCCTTCGGCGCGGATTTCCTCGGCCAAGTCCTCAAAGCGTTCCGGGATCGGCGCGTCGAGGTTGTCGTCGAGATCTTCGAGCTCGGGGATCATCATCATGATCGAATGGCCGTTGCCCAGATCCTCGACCCAGCCGCGGCCCTTGTCGAGGAAGTCGAACATCTCCTCGGTGGCCCCATCAAGCGTCTGCATGAAGGACTTGTGCACGATCGGGAAGTGATAGGCGTCGGTGGTGTTCTCCAACTGCACTTTCCAGTTCATCGGGACGGTGAACTGATGCTCGCCCAGAACCTTCACCGGGAACCCGCCGCCCTGCTTCATGAACAGGTCGATATAGCGGCAGACCGCCTCGCCCAGGAACTCCTCAAGCGGCTCGATGTCCTCTTTAAAGGTGGCAAAGACCATGCCGTTGTAGGATTCCGTACGCAGTTTCAGCAACCCGTGCTGCGCCTTGTCGAAATCGTCGCCGTACTGCTCCGGATAGGGCAGCGCGCGCAGCGAGCCGTCGAGACCGTAGCCCCAGCCGTGGTAGGGGCATTGGAACGACGAGGTCTTGCCCTTTTTCACTTCACAGACGGTGGCGGCGCGGTGGCGGCACCGATTGACCATGCAATGGATTTTGCCTTTGCGGTCGCGCACCACGATCACCGGCTCAAGGCCGACATGCGACAGTTTGAACGAGCCTTTGTCGGGAAATTCGCTCTCATGCGCGACCCAGACCCAGGTGTTCTTGAAAATTTTCTCCATCTCTTCGGCGAAGAGCTCCGGGTCCTCATACATCGAGGTGGCGACCTTCGCGTTCTCGCTGTCATAGAGCGCGTCGAGATCGCTGAACTTTGGCATATCAAGTGACATGTCAGCTCCTTTCAGTGGGGTGACCCGTTAGATCACAGTTGCGGGATTTCGAGCGCGCGCCCCATGCGCGCCTCGACGGTCATGTATTTCCAAAGACGATCGTTGCCCTCGCCCACCACAATGGTGCGCAAGAGATTACAAGCGGCCTTCACCGCGTCGCGGTTCGGGAAATCGGCCATGATGTACCAGGTGTAGGGAAAGCCCACGGAGGCCCCGACAAAGGTCTGATCGTCATCAAAGGTGCCGACGATTTCGACGCCGTCCATCTGGTCGATGGAGACCATCAGTTCCTGCGTGGCTTTCCAGACCGGCCCGATCTGATCGAAGGGCAGGTTGAAAAACGCGGCGTGGTTGTTGAAACACAAAAGGGTCCGGATCGGTGGGGTGTCGGTCATCATTTTGCTCCGCTTTGGGAAAGTCTGTGAAAATCTTTTGGGGTGATGCGTCCGGCCTTAGGGGTACCCTGGCATCACCGGCTGATCGAAGAACGCCGCGCCCGCCGCCGTCCATGTGCCCTCGCCCATAAAGGCGTGCTGGGCGACACAGGCCGCGTCGATCATGCAACGACCGAGTGTGTGGCCGGTCGTCATGACGCCGGAGCCGCCGATGACAAAGGCAATTCGGGCCGCCTCCGCGCCGTCACGCGCGGCCTTGGTGGCCACGAGACGCAGGCGCACTTTCATGTCATTCGACACGTCGCCCGTGGTTTTGAGTTCGTCCCATGCGGCTTCGATCGTGTCGTAAAAGGCCGCGCGCGCGCCCATCAAAAGGCCCTCGGCCTTGGCGAATTCGCTTTGCACATAGGGCCGCGCGCCGGGGTTCGGCGCGCCGGTGATCGAGGCCCGCTGGCGGGCATCCTCCACGAGGAAATCCAGCGCTTCACGCGCCGCCCCCAACGCCACCACGGCCAGAACCTGCGCGGCCAGAGCCATCGCCGGGAAACGGAAAATCATGTCGTCCATTTCCGGTTTGCCGCCGCGGATAAAGGTCCATTCGGGGTCCACCACAACGTCCTCGATCACCGCATCATGCGATCCCGTCGCCGACAGGCCGATGGTGTCCCAGGTCTCGTCCACCGTGACCTTGTCGCGCGGCATCACGGCCACACGCGGCAGTGGCGTGTCATCGCCTTCAACCTTGATGCCCGCGCCCACGAGCGAGGCGCCCATGATCCCCGAACACCACGGCCAGCGACCTTTGACTTTGAACCCGCCCGCGACCTTCTCGGCCTTTTGCGGCGGGAACATCGCGCCGGCGAAGACCGTGTTCGGGTCCTGACCGTAGATCTTGGCATAGGTCTCGGGCGGCAGGGCGGCGAGATAGGTGGCGGAAACACCAAAGGAGGCGACCCATCCCGTGGACGCATCGGCGGCGGAAATATCCTCGATCAAGCGGCAAAAATCTGCGGGGCTCAATTCGTCCCCGCCAAAGCGCGCCGGAACAAAGGCGCGGTAGGCCCCGATTTTCTGAAGCTTCGCCACCATATCGAGCGGCACATGGCGCAGCGCGGTGAAGTCTGCGCGACGGGCGCGGATTTCATCCAGAATGGTCACATAAGAAGATTCGCCAGCCTGCTCAAAGGCCAGTTTGGAAAGATAGGTCATTGGGTGCGGTCCTTTGGCTGAAACAGGGAGATGCAGGATGAAATCCAGCTTGCAATGGCACAGAGTTTCGCGTCCTCTCCCCGGGGTCCGATGATCTGAAGCCCGATGGGCAGGCCAGAGTTGGAGCGCGCAGGCAGGGTGAGCGCGGGGTGGCCCGACAGGTTGAATGGGCGCTGGTATCGGGTGAGAGACAGCACGTTTTGCGGGTCTTTCGCCGCGTCGAGCGTGGGCGGGAACGTGGGCAAAGAGGGCGTGATGAGCGCGTCGTAGGTGTCCAGCAACGCGTCGACCTCTGCCGTAAAACGATGGCGGATGTCTTGGGCTTTGGCATATTGCGCCTCCGTCACCTTTCGGGCGTTGGAAAGTCGCGCGGCAATGTCCGGCCCAAAAGAGGCGCCAGCGTCAAGCATCGGCCCGAATTCTTGCGCCATTTCATAGGACATCACCACCATGCCCGCATCAAAGGCCGCCTCAAGCGAGGGCAGGAATTCATAGGGCATGTCCGGGTAGGCATCCATCAGCGCGTAGACCAGCGGATCGCCAATCTCCGGGTCCACCCCCTCGGATTTGATCCGCCCGAGTTTGGGCGCATGGATCATGGCCTCGGCTTTGAAGGTCGGATCAATTGCCGCCATGCCTTTGGTCAGCATGTCCATATCGCGGGCCAGAATGCCCGGGCAATCGAGCGAGCTGTCTTTCGGGGTCAGCCCCTTTCGGCTGATGCGCCCAAAGGTCGGTTTGATCCCGAAGATGCCACAGCAGGTGGCGGGCTGGCGGATCGAGCCGCCGGTGTCCGTGCCCACAGCGAAATCGCAAAGCCCGGCGGCGACGGCGACGGCAGAGCCCGAAGACGACCCGCCGGGGATGCGATCGGGCCACATCGGGTTGATCGGCGTGCCAGTAAAGACGTTCACCCCGGTCATGCCAAAGGCCAGTTCATGCATATTCGCCTTGCCGGTGATCTTGCAGCCCGCGTTCAACAACGCATCGACGATCTCCGCGTGTTCTGTGGCCGGGGCCGCATCCGCAAATGCCGCTGAGCCACAGCCGGTCACTGTGCCTGCAATATCAATGCAGTCTTTGACGACAACGGTCGGCCCGTCTCCCCCGAGGGAAAGCGTTCCGACCAGCGTCGCGGCGCTGGGGGCATGTGCGTTCATGTCTCAACCCTGTGGGTGTTGTTATGGCCTTGTGTCCGGCCTCTTACGGTAAACTTCACTCAATAACGGTAATAGTCAAGTGAAAAATATAATAAAATCTTTACGTCGGCAGCAGGTTCGCGTAAAAATAGTTTACGGTAATTTTACTGCAACAAATCAAAGCAACCCTGCGTAAAACTGGAATAAATTTTACGCAAAGTTTGTTTTCGACAAGGAGCGGGACGGCTCCAAACCGAAAGGACGCACATGTCACAAGATTCCACCATCGCGGCGCTCACACGCCGGATCGAAAACCTTGAAGCCGCCAATGAGGTGCGTAACGTGCAGATGCGCTACATGTTTCTCTGCGACACGCCGCTGCCCGAATACGGGGTCAAAGATGATGCCGAACGCATTGATCTGATCATGGAGCTGTTCTCCGAAGAGGCCGTTTGGGAAGGCGTCGGCGAATATTACGATGGTCAGTTCGGCCGTGCCGAGGGCAAAGCCGCCGTGCGCAAGCACTTCGAAGGCTTCTGGGGCGGCAAGACCGACCCGGCGCTCATTCTCAATTGCCATTACGTGACATCTGAACAAATTCACGTCTCTGAAGACGGTCTGACCGCCACCGGCCAATGGGTGCATATGCAGCCCTGGCTGTTCTCCGATGGAAAGGCGCTTTTGCGCTCGTCGCGTCTCTTCAATGCGTTCAAAAAATGCGACGATGGCGTCTGGCGCTACACGCGCAACCGCACCGAAAACGTCTTTGTCGCGCCCCTGCCCGCGACCTGGGCCTCGGACTACCCGTCGAAATCCGTGCTGATGAAGCCGTAAGGCCACGCGCGAGACAGACACACGAAAAGGGCGCCCGCTGCGGCGCCCTTTTTCATGACCGTGCCAGGCGATCCCGCCCTCAGGCGCGGCAATTCGGATGTTTTGCAAGTGCTGCGAGTTGCGCCGCGATGGCCTCTTGGCTCGGCTGTTGTGCAATCATCAGATCGAGAAAGGGATCCTCGACGCCACTGCGAGCCCCGGCCAGGTCCTCGACCACCGCGAGGGCACAGAAGGGCACGTAGCTTTCGGCATAACCGCCTTCCTGAATGACGCTGAGCCGCCCGTCACAAAGCGCATCGGCCAGCGCCATAGTCCCCCGCGTCAGATGGCGGAAGGTGCCCGAATGCGCCAGCATCCGTGCCAGAGGATCGACGCCATTGGCATCCAGCCCGTTCACCACCACGATCATCTCCGGCGCGAAATCGCGGATCGCCGGGGCAATGATGTTGTCAAAGGCTGCGACATAGGCATCGTGGCCACAGCCCGGCCAAAGCGGCACGTTGAGATTGGCCCCCTCGCCTGCCCCCTCGCCCGTGGCCGTGACGCCGCTGTTGTCCCCTTCGGGCGGAAAACAGCTTTCCTGATGGATCGAGATCGTCAAGACATCCGGGTCGTCATAGAAACAGCTCTGCGTGCCATTGCCGTGATGCACATCCCAATCGAGCACCGCGATGCGTTTGCGTCCAGCTTCCTGAGCGGCGCGCACCGCGATGGCGACATTGGCGAAAAGGCAAAACCCCATGGGCGTGTCCGGAAGGCAATGATGCCCGGAGGGGCGCGACACCGCATAGCTGCGACGACGCAGGCCCGTGGCCACATCCATCACCGCCTGTTTGACGAGGCCCGCAGACTGGCAGGCAATTTCATAACTGCCGCCCAGAAAGGGCGCGGTGGGATGAAGCGCCCCGCCGCCCGCGTCGCTCATCGTCTTGAAGGCGTCGAGATAGCTCTGCGGATGGATGCGCAACAGATCCTTGGTCTCAAGCGGCGGCGCGGAACGCACATCCAACGCCTCGCTCAACCCGGAGGCGTCCATCAACCCTTTCAGCCGGCGCTTCGGCTCGGGCGAATCTGCATGGCCCGCCCCGGCGGAGGGCTGAACCCAGCCGCCGACCGGCTGCACCAGAACCGCGGGCGGCGTGGCGAACCAGAGGGTTTTCTCATGAAAATAAAATGCCAATGTGTCGGATGTTGCTGTTCCTTTTGTGGTCATGTCTTGGTCCCTTCGGAATGGAAGCGCGCAGGCAATTTGCGCGCGGTTCGAAACAGCGGCACTGGCCGGTGCGCGTTCATCACCCCCCAAATGCCTTTCGGCGCGAAGAGCATCATCACGATCGCGATGAGGCCAAAGATCAGCATCGACCAGGCCTCCAGCCCCTCCAGCAGATCACGCAGGACAAAGAACAGGATCGTGCCGAGGATCGGTCCTTCGATGGTGCCGATGCCGCCAATCACCACGATGAAGATGACATAGGCCGCCCAGTTGATCGAAAAGGCGGCATCGGGGCGGACGTTGATCTGGACGATATAGATCAGCGCGCCCGTGGCCCCGGCGATGGCGGCGGCAAAGAGATAGACGATGCGTTTGGTGCGTCGGGTCTCGACCCCCACCGCGCGCGCGCCGTTTTCCGTGTCACGGATCGCCTGAAGCGCCAGTCCGGTTTTCGAGCGCAAAAGAAAGAACACGCCGAAGACCGCGATCAGAGCCAGCGCCAGCCCGGCGTAATACCCGAGATCCTCACGAAGATGCCGGTCGAACTGGCCGAGGGAGCGCACGGTCCGCCCGCGCCCGCCGCCGAGCCAGTCGATATTGGCATTCACCGCCAGCCGCACGGTTTCGGCGATCACCCATGTGGCGACGGCAAAATAGGCGCCCTTGAGCCGGAACAAAAGCCAGCTCGACGGCAGGGCAAGGATCATCGCCACGACCGCGGCCAGAGGGATGGTGAGAAACGGGTTGAGGCCCAGGTCTTCGGCAAAGACCACAAGGCTATAGGCACCGATGCCGACAAAGGCCTGCTGGCCGATGGACATCATGCCCGCATAGCCCGCCATCAGGTTCCAAGCCTGCGCCAGTGCCAGGAAATAGAAGAATTCAAGCGCCGTTCGTTGAAGCGATCCGCCGCCCCAAAACGGCAGGCTCACCAGCGCCACAAGCACAGCGCCCAATAGAACCAGAGGCAGCGCCACATGCGCCTCGCGCGCATAGGGCGCTGCGGTCATCGGCGGACGGGGTTCGATCTCGGATCTGTTTTCGGACATGGGTTCAGCCCTTCTCGATGGTCTCGGGGAACAGGCCGGAGGGCCGCACGGCAAGGATGCCGAGGGTCGCCAGATGGCCTGCCAATTGGAAATACGTCGGGCTGATGGCACCGCCGATGGTCTGCGCAAGGCCCAGGATCAACCCGCCCGCAAGCACGCCGTAGATCGACCCCATGCCACCGATGATGATCACCTCGAAGGCAAAGATCAGCCGCGCAGGCCCGTCGAAGGGCGAGAAATTCGACCGGATGCCCATGATCACGCCAGTGACCGCGATGATGGCAAAGGCCAGCCCCATGGCGAGGCCATAAATCTTGCGCCCGTCGATCCCCATCAGTTCCGCCGTGTTCGGATCGTCCGACGTGGCGCGAAACGCCCGGCCCAGAAGCGTGCGTCCCATAAAGGCCTGAAGCGCGAAGATCAGGACCAAAAGCACGCCCAAAGTGAGGATCGGGAACAGGCCCAGCGTCAGACCGGGCGCCAGAGTGACACCCATGGTCTCGACCGCACCTTGACGCAGCACCTGACGGTCGGCGGAAAAGCCCAGAAGCAACCCGTTCTGGATCACGAAAGACAGGCCGAAGGTGATGATCACGGCCGGCATCATGCCGTCCTTGAGCGTGCGATTGAGCACCAGACGCTGAAGCCCGTAGCCGATGCAGAACATCACCGGCACCAAGACGACAAGCGACATCAGCGGCGTAAAGCCCAGGATTTGCGAGGTCAGCAAGGACAAATAGGTGGCCAAGACAATGACATCGCCATGGGCCAGGTTGACCGTGCGCATGATCCCGAAGGTGAGCGACAGGCCCAGCCCGTAAAGCGCGTAAAGCCCGCCGAGGAGAATGCCGTTCAGGGCGGTGGAAATTGCGATCATTGACTGGCTCCGAAATAGGCGTCGATCAGGGCCTGACGGTCGATCTCGCGGGACACACCGGCCAGCTCGACATGACCTTCGAGCAGACAGGTGACGTGATCGGAGACGCTGAGCGCCCGGTTCAGGTCCTGTTCGACGAGGAGGACGGTGGTGCCTGCGGCGGAAATATCCGGCAGGCTGCGATAGATCTGATTGACGACGATGGGCGCGAGGCCGAGGGAGATTTCATCCATCAGGATCAGCCGCGGGTTCGACATGAGCGCGCGCCCGATGGCAACCATCTGTTGTTCGCCGCCCGACAGATCGAGCCCCCGGTTCATCCGGCGTTTCACCAGTTCGGGAAACAGCTCATAGACCTTGTCCTTGGTCCAAACGCCCTTGCGTTTCGGATAGGAGCCGATGATCAGATTGTCCTCGACCGTGAGCGACGGAAACAGCCTGCGCCCCTCCGGCACCATGGCGATGCCGCGTTGGACGAGTTGGCTCGCGGGCTGGCCCGCAATGTCCTCTCCGTCAAAGAGGATGCGCCCCTCAGAGGCCGGAAGCGCGCCGCAGATCGCGCGCAAAAGCGTTGTCTTGCCCGCCCCGTTCGCCCCGACAATGGCGAGAGTCTCGCCCTCTTCGGCCGTGAGAGAAATGCCGCGCAGGGCCTGAAACAAGCCGTAGCTCGCAGAGATGTTTTCGACATCCAGAAGCGCCATCACATCACCTCCCCAAGCCCGTGGTCCTCGCCGAAATAGGCGCGTTTGAAGGCCTCGCCCTCCATCACCTCTTTCGGCGCGCCCTCGGCGATCAGCTCGCCGAAATCGAGCGCGATGAGACGGTCGACCACGGCCACCAACGCATGCACCACATGTTCGATCCAGATGATCGACACGCCGGAGGCATGGATTTCCTTGATCAGCGCCACGAGATCGTGAACCTCGAAATCCGATAGCCCGCCCGCAATTTCATCGAGCAAAAGCACCTTTGGATCGCAGGCCAGCGCCCGGCTCAGCTCCAACCGTTTGCGCCCCATGAGCGACAGGCTTCCCGCCGATTTGGCGTGGCGATCCAGAAGCCCGGTGCGTTTGAGCGCGGTATAGGCGGCGTCCTCGGCGACATGACCATGCAGCCCCCCACCATGAGAGGCAGCGGTCAGCACGTTTTCCCAGACCGAGATCTGTTCGAACGGCTGCGGCACCTGAGAGGTCCGCACGATGCCGGTGCGGCAACGATGCGGCTCCGGCAGGGCGGTGATGTCGCGCCCTTGATAGAGCACCTTTCCCTCGGTGGGCGCAACCGAGCCCGCGAGCATTTTCAAAAGCGTCGTCTTGCCTGCCCCGTTGGGACCGAGCACACCCAAGGCCTCGCCTTTCGTCAGCGAAAACCTGATGGCGTCATTGACCGTCAACGCGCCATAGCGCTTGGTCAGGTCCCGTGCCTCAAGCACGGGACCATCAGTGTTTTGTTCTTGGGACACGGGAGATCACCAGACTTTTTCTTGCAGGGTGCCGTTTGTTGCGATCTCGGGAGCCACATCGTTGAAAGTACAGACCAGCTCATATTCGCCCGCCTCGGTCAGCTGCCATTGCCCGCCCGCGACCGGGGTTTTCGCGACATTCGGTGCCACCGCGAAATCGCCCCATTTGACATGGCCGACACAGGTGTCGAGATCGGTGGCGTTCATCGCCTCTACGATGGCCTCCGCGTTGACCTCCGTGGTGCGTTTGAGCGTGTCGATCGCCGCTTCGAACAGCGAATGCACATAGCCCGTGCCTTGCAACCATTGGTTTCCGGTGGCCTCGGCATAGGCGGCGCAAAGCTCTTCGGTGGTCTGGCCGGTGAGCGAGGAGGTATAGGGGAATTGCGGCCCCCAGTAATATTCGCCCGACAGGTTCGCGCCCAGCCCGTCCGGAAAGCTCGCGACCCCTTTCGGCGTCAGCGCGGCCTTGGCGACGGTCACGAATTTAGGGGTAAAGCCCATCTGTTTCGATTGCGCCATAAAGGTCGCCAGATCCGGCGGCAGCATCACGCCGGTGACGATCTCGACCCCGGCCCGTTTGAAGGCGTTGATCTCGGCAGAGAAGTCGTCCTTGAGGTTCTGATAGCGGCCCGGATCGACAAGGGTAAACCCGGCATCCTTGAGGGCGGGCGGAAAGCCCAGCTCCGCGTCGGCAAAGGCGATGCCGTCCGGGTCATTGGGCCAAAGCGCGCCCACAACCTTGTTGGTCTCAAGCCCGTTCCAAAGCCCGAAATAAACCTCAAGCAGATCTTCCGATCCCCAGAAAAAGTGGTTGGTGTAGGTGAACGTCTTTTCACCGGGCACACCGCCGCGCCCGAAATACCAGCTTTGCCAAGGGGTTGCGTTGGAAATGCACGGCACACCATTGAGCTCGCAGAGATCGGCGACAGGGTTCGTCGTGTCCGGGGTGGAGCCGACCAGCATGAGATCGACCTCGTCCTGATAGATCAGATCGGAGGCCATGTCGCCCGCGCGGTTCGGATCGGATTGGGTGTCCTTGTCGATGATCTCGAAATCGAAACTGCCGGCGGCGGTGTCGATCTTGCCGCCCATGGCCGAACGAATTGCGTCGATCACGAATCCGTCGCTTTCGGAGATCTGGCTGAGCGCGCCCGAGCGCGGCGAGATATAGCCGACGCGCAGGGTGCCGCCCGCCGCATGGGCGCGACGTGCCGACAGGATGGAGGGCGCAAAGAGCGTGGTGGCAGCCGTGGCCTTGATCAGTTGGCGCCGGTTCATGTGCAGTTTCGTCATGATGTCAGTTCCCTGTTGTGCGTAGCTGGTATGTGCGAAAATCTGGGTCAGGCGGTGACTTTGCCCTTGATGAGATCGGCGCATTTCTCGCCGATCATGATGGCCGGGGCGTTGGTGTTGCCCGAGGGCACGGCGGGCATGATCGAGGCATCCGCGACGCGCAGCCCTTTGACCCCGTAGACCCGCAGTTCCGGGTCCACGACGGACAGCGCATCCGTACCCATTTTGCAGGTGCCGACCTGGTGGTGATAGCTGCCCACGGCGGAGCGGGCATAGTCGGCCAGCGCCGCGTCGGTCTGCACCTCCGGTCCCGGATAAACCTCCCGCGTCACCCACGCTTCGAGCGCCGGTTGCGCGGTCAGCTCGCGGATCTGTTTCATCGAGGTGACGAGGCAATCGACATCGTATTGCGTCGACAGAAGGTTCGGATCGAGCGCCACCGGATCGTCGATGCTTTTGCCGGTGAGCCACATCTCGCCCCGCGACGACGGGCGCACGCCCGCGGCGTGAAGGGTAAAGGCGTTCATCGGCCCCTCCTGCCCCGGCGCGTAGGCGGGGACGGAGAAGAACAGCGGCTGCAAATCCGGCACCGCCATATCGGGATGGGATTTGGTGAACATATGCACCTGCATCGGCGGCAGGTTGGGGTTCGTCGGGAAGGGATAATCTTCCTTGCTCTCATAGACCATCGGCAGAAAGGTGTGATCGTGCAGGTTCTTGCCCACGCCGGGCAGGTCCACGATCACGTCGATGCCGATCTCTTCGAGATGCTCTTTCGGACCGATGCCCGAGAGCATAAGGAGTTTCGGGCTTTCAAGCGTGCCCGCCGACAGGATCACCTCCTTGCCCGCGTTGATCGTGACCGATCCGCTGGCGGTCTTGAGGACCACGCCCTTGACCACCACGCCTTCGATCAGGACCTTCTCGGCCCGCGCGCCCGACATGACGGTCAGATTGGGCCGATTGTGCACCGGGTCGATATAGCCCGCCGCGGTAGAGGCACGTGTGCCGTTCTTGATGTTGTATTGAATCCGGGAAATACCTTCGGTGGTTTCGCCGTTGTAATCCTCGTTATAGGGGATGCCCGCCTGCACACCGGCCTCGATCAGCGCATCCATCACCGGATGCGCCTCGTAGTCCTTGATCACATGGAGCGGGCCGCCGGTGGCGCGATAGTCATCTTCGCCGCCCTCCCAATCTTCGATCTTCTTGAAATAAGGCAGCACATTTTCCCAATCCCAGCCATAGCAGCCCTGAAGCGCCCAGGCGTCGTAATCGGTCTTGTCACCGCGCACATAGATCATGCCGTTCATGGAGGAACAGCCGCCCATCACCTTGCCGCGCGGCCAATAGACCTCGCGATTATGTGCATGTTTCTGCGGCACGGTGGAAAAGCCCCAGTCATAATCCGAGAACCAGATGTCGATCACCCGCAGCGGCGTGGAGACCATGTCGGGCGTGTCGCCATGTCCGGCCTCAACGAGCAGGACCGAGGTGTCCGGGTCCTCCGACAGACGCCCGGCGATGGCACATCCGGCAGAGCCCGCGCCGCAGACGATGTAATCAAAGGTCTTGCCGTTCAGTTCGGTGGAGAGAGTCGGGTAGGCATGCGTATTCATGGAAATATCCTGTCAAGTGGCATGTAAATACAGCCCATGCACATCGGTGCGCATGGAGGGAGAGACCGCGTGAGAGATAGGGAATGTGGCGTCAGCCGGGGCTGTAAATGACAGTCATGAGATCGTTTCCTCGCTGTTGGGTCAAAACCGCAGCGCCCTCTTTATGGGGTTCGTCTTGCGGGGATGTGCCGCACAAGCGCGGCACATGAACGACAAAGGACCCCGCGTCAGGGAAAAAACGCGAGGCCCCTCACCTTATGCGGGGTAAGCCACACATACGGATTTGGTTTCGAGATAGTTCTCAAGCGCGCCTGCGCCGTGTTCGCGCCCGATGCCCGATTGTTTGTAGCCGCCAAAGGGCATGTTCATATCCGGAATGTTATGGGCATTGACCCAGACCGTCCCGGCCTTGATCTTCGGCACATAGCGCATGACCTTGTTGACATCCTTGGTCCAGATCGACGCGCCCAGACCGTAGATCGTGTCATTGGCGAGCCGCATCGCCTCGTCACCATCCTCGAAGGGCGTCACCGAGATCACCGGGCCGAACACCTCATTGCGCATGATCGACATATCCTGCGTGGTGTTGGTGAAAATCTCCGGCGCGACATAATAGCCCTGGTTCGGCGTCACCCCGTTCAACAGCGGCGTGGCCCCCTCTTCGATGGCGCGGGCAACGCAGGATTTCACATGTTGCTGGTGTTTCGCCGAAACCACCGGGTTGATCATATTCGCGGTGGACAGACCGCTGCCCATCGGCAGGCTGCCAGCAATCCCGGCGATCACTTCGAGCGCCTTTTCGTAAATCCCTTTCTGGATATAGAGACGCGTGCCGGAGGTGCAGGTCTGGCCGGTGTTGAACATCGTGCCGATGCCCACCGCATTGCCCAGCAGATCGAGATCCATATCGTCGAACATCACCATCGGCGCCTTGCCACCAAGCTCGAGCGTCACCGGCTTGACGTCTTTCATCGCCTGCGCGCCGATGATCTTTCCGACGCTCGTGGAGCCAGTAAAGGTGATCTTGTCGACGCCCGGATGCGCCACCAGCGGAGCACCTGCGTCTTCTCCCGTTCCGGTGATCACATTGACCACACCTTCGGGGAAACCCGCGTCGAGGCACAATTGTGCCAGATACATCGAGGTCAGCGGCGTCTCTTCTGCCGGTTTCAACACGACGGTGCATCCGGCGGCCAGCGCAGGCGCCAGTTTCCACACCGCCATTCCGAGCGGGAAGTTCCACGGCGTAATCGCCGCGACCACACCAACCGCCTCCTTGCGGGTCTGGGCCTGATAGCTCATCCCCGGCGGCACGTTGATTGATACGTCAAAGGTCTGACCGTAAATCTTTGTCGCCCACCCGGCCATGTAGCGGATATATTCCGCCGAGGCCTGAACCTCGATCAAACGCGACAACATCACGTTCTTGCCGTTCTCCAGCGTCTCGATCTGAGCCAACTCCTCGCCGTGATCCTCCAACAGATCGGCCAGTTTGAGCATCAGGTTTTGGCGCGCAATCGCTGGCAGCGCGGACCATTGGCCTTCGAAAGCGATGCGTGCGGCCTTCACGGCCGCGTCCACATCTTCAGGCCCCGCCGCGGGAACCTGTGCCAACTCCCCGCCTGTGGCGGGATCGTAAACGGCGAAACTTTTCCCGGAGAGCGCATCGCAACTCTGAGCGCCAACCGTCATCTTCGGAGCTTTGAGAAATGCAGAAACGGATGGGAGAAGGGACTCCACATCACTGCCGGGCGCAGCAATTTTCATTTTGACCTCCAAGGGACATATGGTGCGGTTTATTTTACCTCTTCTGATATTCGAGAAGGGGTATTTGCATTATTGTTACCGTGAAATTTGACGCACCAGAGTTGCGCTGTCAAATTTAAATGAAAATTAACGCAATATTTTTCTTCTTTTTATATTTTGCACAAATGTCGATCACATTTTGGGAAAAATGGCGCTGCCTTGTCGCGTCATGCCGCATTTCGGAAACAAAGACATCATGCCGAAATGCCGTTCATCTCACCAACTCGCAAGAGACCAAAATCGGACGTCGCAAAGAATCCCAGATGAAGTTTCTAAAGGAATGGGAAGGCGAACTGGCAGCTCACCCGCGCTCGGTAGAAAGACGCCGGCCATGGTGTGCTTGACCGCGCCGCATCTGGTGAAGACGCTCTCAGGTTTGGAACGCCAAGAAATCTAGGACTGGGAATACTACGACCACGCGGGGTTTCTGACGGAGACCCGCGATGGAGATAAACGGTCCGAGAAGACCTATGAAGCTGCGTTGCAATTCGCCATGTCTTGTCGCCAGCCTGCCGTGAGCTGGGCAACCGTCACTGCGCCAAGTGATCGCTCAAATTGACTCCGCGCTGCGTTCAATGCTTCGGTCGTGGCGGCGTTCGCTTCGCGGGCAAGCAGACAGGTTGGCTCATCCTCATCGTTGCCAAGCGCAAACAAGGTCGGTGAACCCAAGGCCCTGTAAATGGCAAGCAAGGTGACTTCGCTCAACGGTTTGATCAATATCCAGCCACCGCCATGCCCTTTCGTGGATGTGACAATTTCCGCATCACGCAGCCCTGCCATCGTGCGGCGCACCACGGCAGAATTGGTCTGCAACATCTGCGCGATTAGGTCTGATGTCGCTGGCTCATCCATGCCATCAAGATGGAGAAGGGCATGAAGGACGCGGGAAAGCCTTTTATCCTGACGCATTTTGGGTCTCCATCGCTCATATGTAACATTTGAAAATACAAGAGATTGACACCTCCTGTATTATGATACATTTGAGGTTACATGAATGGTTTCAAAAGCACCATGGCCGATGTGTCTCAACACGAGCCGCGCACCGACAGGTGGATGGCCCTGGCCGTTCTGTTCCTTGCCAGCTTCATGAACCTGATTGACGTCAGCATCGTGAATGTCGCCCTGCCCCGCATACAGGCGGACACGGGTGCAACGGCGACCCAGCTTGAATGGGTGGCGGCGATCTACGTTCTTGCCCTTGCCGTGGGTCTGCTGCCCTTTGGGCGCTTCGGTGATGTGTTCGGACGTCGCCGCATGTTCATTTTGGGCCTGTTTGGGTTCACGGTCGCATCCGTTCTTTGCGGGGTCGCGCCTGATATCCTGATCTTGATTGCGGCACGCGCTGCACAGGGTATCTTCGCCGCAATGATGGTGCCGCAGGTTCTTGCGATTGTGCATGTGATCTTTCCAACGGATGAAAAGGCCCGTGTCTTTGGTCTGTTTGGTACAATTTCCAGCCTTGGCGTCGTCGCAGGACCGATCATTGGCGGCGCGGTGATTACCGCTGATTTCGCGGGGCTGGGCTGGCGGCTGGCCTTTCTGATCAACCTTCCGCTTGGTGTGGTCGCCTTGATCGGCGCACTGCGCTTTGTCCCGGATCTGGAGACGGACACCACATTGCGCCCCGACTGGATCGGAACGGGATTATTTGCCGGGGCAATCGTTCTTTTGGTCCTGCCGCTGATCGAAGGCCGCGTCCTTGGCTGGCCTTGGTGGACCTTTGCGGCACTCCTGGCCTGTGTGCCAATGATGGTCGGCTTTGTGCTTTGGGAACGTCGCTTGAGCAAACGCGGCTTGTCCGCGGTGATGCCCGAAGGACTTTTGGCAAACCGGCCCTACCTGATCCGCCTTGGGTTGGTGATCTTGTTCTTCTCCGGCATCCCCGGTCTGTTCCTTGTCCTCGCCATCTTCCTGCAATCCGGGTTTGGCCGTCCGCCCTGCAAAGCGGCCTTGTGACCACGCCTTTCCCTGTCGGAGTTATGTTGGCGTCCACACTCACAGCCCGATTTGGAAACGGGCCTTTGACACTCAGAATTGCGTGCGGCGCTGCATTGCTGACGATCGGCATGATTGGACTTCGGGTCGTGATCAACGGCGTTGGGACTGACCTGAACCCATATCTGTTCACCGTGCCGTTGCTCATCTGCGGCTTCGGCATGGGAACGGCGGTCATGTCGCTGTTTCAGGTCACAATGTCGAGCGTTGAAGCACAAGATGCAGGGGCCGGTTCTGGTGCCATGCAAGCGTTCCAACAAGTCGGCGCCGCCCTCGGCATCGCAATCGCAGGTCAGATCTTCTTCTCCCTGCTCGGTGAGGACGGGATGGAAGGGGGCACAGAGGCCGCATCCAGTTTTGTCCATGCCGCATCACAAGCCACGCTCTATTCGATGGCCGTCTTTACAGCATTGGCTCTCGGCCTTGGAGTGTCAGCCTATCGCAACAGGCAGCCCCCATAATGACCGATAGATCATCAAACCCGTCGCAAGATTTTTGGGAACCACATTGCGCCCAAAAGACTCATCCGTCTCTCCGCCGTTTTGAAGCAGTTTATCGAGGCGCGACCAATCGGAACCGCGCTTGAACTGGGTCGCGCCCGTGGCGACGATACAATCTGGCTGGCAAAGCAAGGATGGACGGTCACGGGGGTTGCTGTTGCCGAGGCCGCGTTGAGTGCGCCCCCCTGCCCCACCACGCGCGCCAGGTCCTCGCAGCACCGCCTTTGTCAGCCGCTCCGCCCGGCGTCCAGCCAACCACATGGCAACGGTTCTGCCCGGAATCAAACGCAAACACGCGCGCGCCCCGGTGCAAAAGGAGGCGTTCCTGGCCGAGGACATCCTCGCGATGATCGCCACTCTGCCCTCTGATCTGCGCAGGCTCCGGGATCGAGCGAGGTCGAGATCGGTCGGGGGTCAAAAGATCAAACCTGCCCCGTCCACGCGCTCGAACAATGGCTGCACTTCGCAAAGATCAACTTCGGCCCGGTCTTTGTCGGCACGTCGCGGGATGGCAAACGCGCCTTAACAACAAGCATGTCGCCAACCTGATCAAGCGCACGATCCTCGACGCCGGCATCCGATCCGAATTGTCGGAGAAAGCTTCCGAGTGAACCTGACCAAAACCGCCGCTCTTTAAATGCCTGCCTCGGCAATTCTTCAAGCGCGCAATCGTTTCTAACGGTGCGCCTGACCGGCCTGAAGGCGTGAACACGATCCTGAAATTCACTCAGGGCGGCCGCACCATAGAAATCCGGCAAGTCAAATACCTGAACAACATCGTCGCTTCATCAAGCGGATCACCCAACCGACAATGGGCTTCAAGGCCTTTCATTCGGCCCGCATCTGGGTCAAGCCCTCAGTGGGCGATCTTAGGGAGCAGTTAACCTGGTGCTCCGCATCCAAATGTGATCGTTACCTTCGTCCGCCATAAAGGCAAAACCGAGACGCAAGCAGACGGATCGTTTCCACGCGGGTCTTTACACGGCACCTCATTTTCCACACGAAAGTGCAGGGGGCTTATCTCGAAGGTGATCAAAGATATCGTCTCGCTGTACGTAAAAAGCTCGATCCGTGCAAAGTTCACAGCTGTGAACTCATGGCAGACGCGTCTTAAAATCGGTCCAATCCTGGCTCAGAAATTTGCGCTGCCTGCGTGCTCGCTGCTGTCCCGCGAATCCGAAACCACTCACTTCACCCGAAGCCATCGCTTTTACAGCAAAAGGGCAGGGGGCAACGCAACATATACCAAATGATCGAACACGCCACGATAACAGTGATTAGAGACAAATCCAGCCAAATAGAGTCTTTCCAGAATCAGATTAGACACTAAACTTCCGCACACCGCAGCTCAGGGAAGAAGAGTTCACAGCTGTGAACTTCCTCCGACAACCCCACTGCACCAACGGCTCACGCCGCTTCGCGCCGCATCAAAGCCATGACCATCGGACCCGAGGAAAACTCGCCCATCTCTGCTTTTGCGCTGAGGCTGCGCAGATACCCCCCCGGCGACCGAATGTCGTTCACCCGCTCCAGCATGGCGGCCAAAACCACGGCAGCCTCGACCGGCCCCATATGCCGTTTTGCCTCATCCCAGGCGGAAGGCGAAATGCCCATCATCGGCCGAACCATCTCAGCGGCACGGACGAATTCATGCCAATGCCGGATAGGGCCGTCGAAGTATGTGAGGATTTCACGACAAGAGCGCAGCACCAGCCCCAAAGGCAGGTTTGGCATGCGAATGTCAGGTTCTGGCGGAGCGAGCTCCTCATTATCCGAATCGTCATCCTTTGCTCTCGTCAAACGATCGGGCAGGGCAGGGGCGCTGACCCCGCCGCCTTTTGCCAATTCTTGGCTAAGTTCAGAATCATAAGAGTCTTTATTTGAATTTTGATAGTGCTGCTCATCTTGAGACTCATTGGTGCTCATATTCTCTGTACCAACAGGTTCGAGAATGTTGCGTGCGCGATCCAAAGCATCACGGAGAACGGTCTCGATCTTCTCAAGATCGGACAGTTGCAACTTCCTGCGAAGCTCACGGGCCGTCAGCGCGGCCAGATCCGACATCTGCGTCCAGATCGTCAGATCCGGGCGAATCTCCTCGCCGTAGACGCTCAGAGCGGCCAGATCGCGCCGCATGAGGCTCACAGCTTCCCGGAGACGCTTAAAGGCCTCTGCCTCGGAGCGCACGGTCTCTGCGGCCTCGCAGAACTCCTCGAAGCGGGCCACAAGCGGCGTGAGATCGAAACCGTAAACGACCTTTTCTTCACCAAACCGCCGCGCGTAGCGTTTGCCATTGGGGCTATCACGACGGATCACCACGCCGGCATGCACCAGACGGCCGAGATGGCGCCGCATGGTCGAGGCGGGCATGCCATTGAGCCGCTCACAAATCGACTTGTTGGACGGGTGCACAACAAGATCGGTGTCATTGCCCCCCAGAATCGTCGCCTGGTGAAAACTCACCAGCGCCTGCAACACGGTCATGTCGCGATCGGTAAGGCCAAAGGCCTCACGCGCCGCAGAAAGCTCGCGCAGGGCCTCCCATTTGTTGACACCGCTGGGCGGCAGCTCTGTGGGGGTCCGGGCCTGATGTTTCAGGATGACAGCATCAAGGGTTCGCCGAAACGGCGAGACGGGTGTGTAGTCCATAGATCATCACGAAGACAAAATTTTCCCGCTCCGCGAATCACTTTGGACTTGCGGATTAGACGGTGCGACACTACCTTGAAGGTGCTAGAAACAAGTTAGGGTCTCGTAGGGCGATGTCTTTACGGGGCCTTTTCTTTTGTCGGCTCGTGCCTCCTGTGTTTTGTTTTTCTGCTCGTTAGTCTTCGCCGCGCTGTTTCCAACGCGCGTGAAGGTCTGAAATCAAATCTTGCGCCTCAGCCGCCAACCAATCGGCAAACTCACCGTTCTCCAGCGTGATCGCCACGCCTTTTGCGGTGCGCTTTACCCCGCCAACGCGGGCGCCATCGAGGGTGAGAACCTGCGGTTTGGGCTGGATTTGGGTCTGTTTCTTGGCGGTGCTGGCCGTGTTCACGGTTTTTTCGACCAGCTTGGCGACGGCCTCAAAGGCCGCGCCCGAAAGATCGACCGGGTCGGGGACCTGGCCTTCAACGACCATGTCCACCTGCGATTTTGTATATACATTTTCGGCGGCGTGCATCAGCATCTCGCGGTCCAGCCCATACTCCTCGATCGCGCGCGCAAGCGCGTCCCACCGGGGCCGGCCGATCCCATGTGCCGCTCCGATCATCCGGATCAGATCGACGCCGACCATGTCGACAATGCTCAAGGCCATCGAAATCGAAGATTTGGTGACCGTGAGCACCTCGGCGACCTGCGCCTGGGTGCCGAATCCATTGTCGATCAGCTCCCGGGCAAAGAGGGCCTTTTCGATGTAGGAAAGATCGCGCCGGGCCATGTTCTCGGAAATCTGCGCCCGCACGGCGGCATCGTCGTCGAGGTTGGCCACCAAGGCGCGGACTTTCTCGACCTTTTCCGAATTGCGGATCGCCTCAAGACGCCGACGCCCGTAAACCAAAAGGTAACGATCCGGTTCGCTGGGATGGCGTCGCACCAGAATGGGCACGGTCTGACCATTTTGCTCAATCGCATCGCGCAGATCGGCCACATCGTCCGGGTCGAGCCGGTCGGAAAGCCGATCATCCAAGACCTGTTCCGGGTCGAGATCCCAGACCCGATGCCCGTCGACCGCATCACGGGCGGACCGCAGAGCGCGGTTGTTCGACATCATCGAGGTCGCCGTGGTCGGGGAGGGGGCTCCTGCCGCGGCGAGGCTGTCGAGCATGGACATCCGCTTTTTCTTGCTGGTGGTCATGAGCGCCCCCATGTTTTCTGGATCAGATCTGCGATTTCGTCATTCAGCGCATTCAGACTTTCGACCGCGCGATCATAGGTCGAGCGGGTGAAGGCGGAGCGCTCCACCTCGTAGAGGGTCTGTTTGGTCAGCCCAGCGTCCGAAATGGCGGTGGATTTGAGCATCGGGGCATTGAGGACGGTCTCGCCGTACATGGTCCGAAGAAAGGCGACGATGCGGTTTTGCGGCGCGTCCGAAGGCTCGTATCGGGTGAGCACATAGCGCATCCAGTCATGCGACATGTCGGCGCCACTTTCGGCGATCACATCCATCAGATCGGCGGTCATGCGCAGGAATTGCGACATGGACATCACATCGAGCATTTCCGGGTGGATCGTCACCAGAACGCCGGTCGAGGCGGAGAGCGCCGACATGGTGAGAAAGCCCAGTTGCGGCGGACAGTCGATCACCACCACGTCGTAGTTGTCATCGACCTGCGCCAGCGCTTCCTTGACCCGGAAAAAGAACAGCCCGGCATTGCCCTGAGACAGGGCGCGCGGAGTTTCATGTTCGAATTCCATCAATTCGAGATTGCCCGGGATCAGGTCGAGATTGGGAATATAGGTCGGGCGGATCACCTCGCGGATCGGCACGGGATCGTCATAGCGGATCGCATCATAGAGCGTGCCGCCGTCTTCGAGATCAAACTCGGGCTGGACGCCATGAAGCGCGGTGAGTGAGGCCTGCGGGTCGAGATCAATCGCCAGCACCCGATACCCCAAGAGCGCCAGACGCTGCGCCAGATGGGCGGAGGTGGTGGTCTTGCCAGAGCCGCCTTTGAAGTTCATCACGCCGATGATTTGGAGGTGATCGCCTTCGCGCCGACCGGGCAGATAATCGCCGGGTTTGCGTGCTGTTTTTTCCAAAAGCTCGCGCAACGCCTGAATATCATGTGCTGAATAGAGGCGGCGGTTGCCGGGCGTCAGTTCGGGGGAGGGGCCTTTGCCGTCGAGATGCAGTTTGCGCAGGTAGGAATCGTTGACCCCGAGAAGCGCAGCCGCCTCACCGGACATGAATTTGCGCATCTGTTTTGAGGCGTCCGGCGGGAACAGGCTCTCGCGTTGCGAATGCAATTGCGCCGCCAGCCGTTCAGAATGTTGACGGATGACCTCATTGAGGTCTTGATGTGTGGAAATCCCACCCGCCATGGTCTCTGCCGCCATGTGTTTTGCCCTTATATGACTTCAGGTCTGACGCCTGATGTCTCTCTGAACCGGCCAGCGCGGGTCACAGGATGACCGCGAAAGACCAGTGGTTGCCTCGTGTGTCCGGAACGTGTTCACGGATTTTGACGTTTATCGCCTCTTTTCCGTGACTATTGCCGAAAGAGTCGGATTCGTGCAAGAGATTTCTAGATTTGGTAGCAACCGGATAGAGAGACACTAAAGCGCGGCAAGGCAATCCCGAGAGTTCGCCCTGGTATTGGCGTAAAGGCGCAATGGCAGGGTTATATCTCGTCCGCTTTCGCGGGAGACGCCGAGAAAACATACCCGGCTCCATAGACCGTGCGGATGATTTTGGGGGAGCGGGGATCGTCGCGGAGTTTGCGTCGCAACCGGCTGATACGCGCATCCATGCTCCGATCGAACGGATCGACGGAGCGTCCGGTGGTGGCATCGAGAAGCTGATTGCGGCTCAGCACGCGCCCTGGCGCTTTGACAAAGACCTGTAGCAGCTCTGCCTCAGCGGAACTCAGCTCCACCACATCGCCGGAGCGATGGGTCAACACGCAGGCATCGAAATCCGCAGTCCAATCACCGAAGGTCGCGGTCTGACCGGGGAGGCTGTCGGTGTTACGGCCTGCACCTTCGCTACGCCTGAGGACGGCACGCACCCGGGCGATCAATTCGCGCGGCTCAAACGGTTTCACGACATAGTCGTCCGCGCCGATCTCGAGCCCGAGGATCCGGTCGGAAATGCTGCCACGGCCGCTGACGATGATGCGGGGCAGGTCTTCGGGCAAGCGACCCTGACGCAGGAGGTTGAGCCCGTCCCCGTCCGGCAGACTCAGATCAATCAAACAGAGATCGGGGCGTTGACGATCAATGGCGCGCTGAAAATCCGCCTGCAATTGGAAGCATTCCACCATCACACCGTAGCTTTCCAGAGACCGTGTGATCAGGTTGCAGATATCGGCATCGTCCTCGAGCAGGAACACGCGTGTCATTCGCGGATCTCCTGCCGGGTGCGGGTGTCTGGCGACCGGCGCCCGACGGCGGACAACAATTCGTCTTGTGTGAACGGTTTGGCCAGAAACGGCACGGCCACGGGCCAGACCTGTTTGTCCGACGGCTTCGGTTTGCCGCTCATCAGCACCACTTTCAATTCGGGACGCAGAGCCGACAGACGATGCGCAAGGTCAATCCCGTTCATCGCCCCCGGCATGTCGATATCTGAAATCACGGTGGTGATCCCCTGAACCACTCCAATCACATCCAGTGCCTCCTCCGCGTCAGATGCCTCCAAAACCGTGAACCCCACGCTGGTGACCTTTCGGCACAGAGCGCGGCGCACGTCGACATCATCCTCAACGATCAGAGCAATCCCGAGCGCCTCCACACGCTCGTTTTGATCTGAGGGACAAAATTCGGTTTCGGGCCAAACATGCCCGACATAGTCTTCGGGAGCAATTTCTAAACTCGGCAGCAAGATCGTGAACTCACTGCCGCACCCCTCGGTGCTGTCGACATAGATCGCGCCATTGGATTGCTCGACAAAGCCATAGACCATCGACAGACCCAAGCCGGACCCACGGCCGGTCTTGGAGGTAAAGAACGGTTCGAAAATCTTTTCAGCCAGATCAGGGGACATGCCGCAACCGTCATCCCGGAACGCGATTTTCACGTAATTTCCCGGCGCCAGACGCGACACCTCGGCCTCGGCGGCCGGCAAGACATAGGGTTCAAGCTCGATGTCGATCTGGCCACGTCCGTCGGTGGCATCGCGGGCGTTGAGCGCGAGATTGAGAATCGACATCTCGAATTGCGAGCGGTCGATGAACGCCGCAGGAAGAGGTGCTTTCTGGCTCAGGTTGATTTTCAGCGTGCTGGGAATAGAGGACTGCAACAGGCTGTAGATTTCCCGGATCGCCTCGCCGATATCGGTCGGTCTGGCATCGAATTGTTCGCGGCGCGCCAGCGACACGAGCCGTTTCGTCAACGCCGAGCCGCGCCGGGCGGCGGAGATCGCGGGTTCGAGAAACTCCTCGCGGATCGCGGCGCTGTCAGAGCGTTCGCTCAGGGGCAGAAGGTTGCCCAGAATGACCGTAAGCAGATTGTTGAAGTCATGCGAAATGCCACTTGCCATACGCCCGAGTGCGTCCATTTTCTGCGATTGCATCAAGGCGCTCATGGTGGCTTTGCGCCGGGTCACGTCAATCGACACAAGATAAAAGCCGATCACCTCACCGGCGGAGGGCTTGTCCGGGCGCAGCAGCGTGCGCACGTCCTTGGATGTGTTCCCGGGCAATTTCACCCGCATTTCGAAATCGACCAGCATCCCACGCCGGGCCTGTTCGAAAAAGCGCGAGGAATGTTCCATCGTATCGGGATGCAAAACGTCATAGGCGTTTCGCCCGGTGATCTGTTCGGGGGTGATACGATAGGCGCGCGCAAACCGTTTGTTGGCGTAGAGGATGGTGAAATCCTTGTCGATATGCGCGATACCCGCGGGCACTTCGTTGGCGATCAGACTGAGCCGCTCCTCACTGGCGATGAGCTGACGGGTCCGCGTCGCGATCAGATCCTGTAGCCGGTTGCGGTCCGCGACCTCTTCCAAAGCATCGCTCAGGGTCACGAAACTGTCGCCCTGTTCCGTGGTCTGCAACTGTAACTCGATATTGCGTCCCCCGGGATGAGAGACGAGATAGACGCCGGACACAGAGTTGGGACCGTATCCGGTGACCGGAATGACCGGCCCGCGCCAAAACTCCGCAGAGAGAAATTCCGACAGGCGCAGGCCGGGCGGGAGCACCATGGGAATGCTGTCCATGAAGGATGTCAGCGCCGCATTTGCCGCGCGCAGCTGTTCGTCCGCACCGAAGATGGCGGTCGCCTGAGGGCTTGCGCCAAATATCGCTTCATAGACCGACTGCTGCTTTCGCATCACCCTGCACCTGTTTCAGGACCGTCCTGGTCGGACAAGGAATAATCCTCCCGATACGGCGCGTTTCCAAGCCGTTAATCGCTCTCGTTACAATTCGATACATTTCAGACAAAGTTGCGAAACAGTGTTGTGACCAATTACTCCGGTTCCATGCGCGCCAGAGGAGGCGGTGCACAAGGGACATCGGAGGAAAACATGTCATTTGAGAGTATCTACAACGTCGGGCTCGACGCGAATGCGGCGAACTATGAGGCCTTGACCCCGCTATCGTTTGCGGAACGCACCGCGCACATCTATCCAGAATATCCCGCGATCATCTACGGCGCGCTACGCCGGACCTGGGGCGAGACCTACGAGCGGATGCGCCGTGTCGCCTCGGCGCTCACGGCACACGGGCTGCAAAAGGGTGAGACCGTCTCGATCATCGCCGCCAATATTCCCGAGATGTTCGAAGCGCATTTCGCGGTTCCCATGGCCGGGGCTGTGCTCAATACGGTCAACACGCGGCTCGATGCAGAGGCCATCGCCTTTATCCTGGCCCATGCCGAAGCCAAGGTGATCATGGTCGATCCCGAGTTCGCCGATGTCGTAGACCGCGCCATTCACATGAGCGGGCTGACCGATGTGCTGGTGGTCGATATTCTGGACCCGACCTATGAGGGCGGGCGCCGGATCGGGACGCTGAGCTATGACGATCTGGTCGCCGAGGGCGATCCGGAGTTTGTCTGGCCGGTGCCGACAAATGAATGGGACGCGGTTTCGCTCAATTACACCTCGGGCACCACCGGCAACCCGAAAGGTGTGGTCTATCATCACCGTGGCGCGCATCTCAATGCGATGTCGAACATTGTCACCTGGGGCATGGCGCATCATTCGCGCTATCTCTGGACGCTGCCGATGTTTCATTGCAACGGCTGGTGTTTTCCGTGGACGATTGCGGCCAACGCAGGTGTGTGCGTCTGTTTGCGCGCCGTCCGGGCCGAGCCGATTTTCGAACTGATCCGCGAGGAAAAGGTGACCCATTTCTGCGGCGCGCCGATCGTTTTGAACATGTTGGCCAACGCGCCCGATGCGCTCAAGGATTTCTCCCACGAGGTCAAGGTGATGACCGCCGGGGCCTCACCGCCCGCCGCCGTGATCGCCAAGATGGAAGCGATGGGCATCGAGGTCACCCATGTCTACGGGCTGACGGAAACCTATGGCCCGTCGGTGGTTTGTGCGTGGAAATCCGACTGGGATACGCTCGACACCGATGCCAAGAGTGTGAAGAAAGCCCGTCAGGGTGTGCGCAACGTGGCGCTCAGTGGCCTCATGGTGGCCGATCCCGAGACGCTCGATCCTATGCCCTCGGACGGGGTGACGATGGGCGAGATTTTCATGCGCGGCAACAACGTGATGAAGGGCTATCTCAAGAACCCCTCCGCCACGCAGAAATCCTTTAAAGGGGGTTGGTTCGCCTCGGGCGATCTCGGCGTGATGCACCCGGATGGCTATGTCGAGCTCAAGGATCGCTCGAAGGACATCATCATCTCCGGCGGCGAAAACATCTCGTCCATCGAGGTGGAGGATGTGCTCTACAAACACCCCGCCGTGATGGAGACCGCCGTGGTCGCCAAACCGGACGAGAAATGGGGCGAGACGCCCTGTGCCTTTGTCGAGCTGAAGCCGGGGGCCGAGGCCACGGCGGAGGAGATCATCGCCTTTTGCCGCGCCAACATGGCCCATTTCAAAGCGCCCAAGACGGTGATCTTCGGGTCCCTGCCCAAAACCTCGACCGGCAAGATCCAGAAATTCATTCTGCGCGACCGCGCCCGGGGCAGGGGGGAGAAAACGTGATGAACGCCTCTCCCTATATCCTCGAAACCGAAGGTCTGACCAAAGGCTTTCGCGGCTTCACCGCGGTCGATCATGTCGACCTGCGCGTCAAACGCCATGAAATCCACGCCCTGATCGGACCGAACGGGGCGGGCAAGACGACGGTGTTCAACCTTCTGACCAAATTCCTGACCCCGACCGAGGGCGTGATCCGGTTCAACGGAAAGGACATCACATCCGCCAAACCCGCCGAGATCGCCCGCATGGGGGTGATCCGGTCGTTCCAGATCTCCGCCGTGTTCCCGCATATGACGGCCCGCGAGAACGTGCGCGTGGCGCTTCAGCGCAAACTCGGCACCTCGTTTCAGTTCTGGCGCTCGGTCAAGACGCTCAACCGTCTCAATGACCGCGCCGACGCGCTTTTGGACATGGTCGGGCTGTCGCGTTTTTCCGACGCGATGGTGGCGGACATGTCCTACGGGCGCAAACGCGCGCTTGAGATCGCCACCACACTGGCGACGGAACCGGAGCTGATGCTTTTGGACGAGCCGACCCAGGGCATGGGGCGCGAGGACGTGGAGCTGGTCACAGAGCTGATCCGCAAGGTCTCCGCCGGGCGCACGATCCTCATGGTCGAGCACAATCTCGGCGTGGTCTCGACGCTCTGCGACACGATCACGGTTTTGCAGCGCGGCGCGATCCTGACCGAGGGCAACTACTCTGAGGTCTCCGCCGATCCGCGCGTCAAGGAAGCCTATATGGGGAAAGCGGCATGAGCACGGCAGTGATCGAAAACCACGAGCTTGGCGGACAGCACCTCTCCGAGCGGATCGAAGAGCTGCGCCTGACGGACGTGCACGCCTATTACGGCGAAAGCCACGCGCTTCATGGCATCGACATGACGGTCTATCGGGGCGAATTGGTGACGCTTCTGGGCCGCAACGGTTCGGGGCGCACCACCACGTTGCGCGCGATCATGGGGCTGATCGGGCATCGCACCGGGTCGATCCATATCAAGGGCGAAGAGGTCGTCGGTATGGCCTCGCATAAAATCGCGCAACTCGGGGTGGGGTATTGCCCCGAGGAACGCGGTATTTTCGCAAGTCTCAACGTCGAGGAAAACCTCATGTTGCCGCCGCAGGTCTGCGCCGGGGGCATGTCCGTCGAGGAGATTTACGAGATGTTCCCCAACCTTGCGGAACGCCGCAAGAGCCAGGGCACGCTGTTGTCCGGCGGCGAACAACAGATGCTCGCCATGGCGCGCATTCTGCGCACGGGGGCAAACATTCTTTTGCTCGACGAAATCACGGAAGGCCTCGCGCCGGTGATCGTCGACACCTTGGGCGATGTCCTGATCACGCTCAAGAAACGTGGCTACACAGTGGTTCTGGTGGAGCAGAACTTCCGGTTTGCGGCCCCTTTGGCGGATCGTCACCTGATCATGGATCACGGTCACATCGCCGCAACCATTCTCAAGGACGAGCTGGAGGAGAAAGCGCACGTCTTTGACGAGTATCTCAGCGTTTAAAAATAAAAGGGAGGAACCTAATGAATCTTAAGAAAATCCTGATCGCGGGTGTGTCCGTGGCATCGCTCACGTGCGGCGCAGCCTCGGCAGAGATCAGCGACGGCGTCGTCAAGATCGGCCTGCTGACCGATATGTCGGGCACCTATTCCGACGTTGCCGGCGAAGGCGCGGCCGTGGCCGCCCAAATGGCAATCGAGGAATTCGGCGGCACCGTTGCGGGCGCGCCGATCGAGATTGTCACCGCCGATCACCAGAACAAAGCCGACATCGCCGCCAACAAGGCGCGCGAATGGGGCGACACCGATCAAGTTGACGCCTTCGCGGAACTGGTCACCACCTCGGTCGCGCTGGCGGTCTTCGAAGTGGCCAATCAACAGAACAAGATCGCGCTGGTCTCCGGCTCCGCGTCCTCCCCGTTGACGGGCGAGGCCTGTATCCCGACCGGCCTGCATTGGACCTACAACACCCGCGCTCTGGCGGTGGGCACCGGCTCTGCCGTGGTGCAGGAAGGTGGCGACAGCTGGTATTTCCTGACCGCCGACTATGCCTTTGGCGAGGCGCTGGAGCGTGATGTATCCGCGGTGGTCGAAGCCTCGGGCGGGACGGTCGTCGGGACCGCAAAACATCCGTTCCCGGCCTCCGATTTCTCGTCCTTCATCCTTCAGGCCCAGGCCTCTGGCGCGAAAGTCATCGGTCTGGCCAACGCAGGCGCCGATACGGTGAACGCGATCAAGGCCGCCAATGAATTCGGCGTTGTCGACGCTGGCCAGAAAATCGCGGGCCTTCTGGTGTTCATGCCCAACGTCAAATCCATCGGCCAAGACGTGGCCCAGGGTCTTCAGATGACCGTGTCCTTCTATTGGGACATGGACGACGAGACCCGCGCCTGGTCGCAGAAATTCTTTGAAAAGACCGGCAAGATGCCAACGGGCATTCAGGCCGGGACCTATTCCTCTGTCCTGCATTACCTGAAAGCCATCGAGGCGACCGGCTCGGACGACACCGACACGGTTCTGGCCAAGATGCGCGAAATGCCGGTCGAAGACATGTTCGCCAAGGGCGGCGTGCTGCGCACCGACGGTCGCATGGTGCATGACATGTATCTCGCCGAGGTCAAGAAACCGTCTGAATCGGACGGCGAATGGGACCTTTTGAAAATTGTCCGCACAATTCCCGGAGAAGAGGCCTATGGCCCGCTGTCCGAGAGCACCTGTCCGACCAAGTAACCAGAGCCCGTCCCACCGGGCCCGCCCGGTGGGATCAACCATGCAGGAAACCTGACCATGCTGACAGATCTTCTTGGCTTTCCGCCACAGGTCCTCTTTGGCCAACTGCTTCTCGGTTTGATCAACGGAGCCTTCTACGCAGTGCTCTCGCTCGGTCTCGCGGTGATTTTTGGCCTTTTGAATATCGTGAACTTCGCCCATGGGGCGCTCTACATGCTCGGCGCTTTCGCCACGGTCGGGCTGACCACCTATTTCGGGATCGGCTATTGGGGCGCTCTCATCCTTGCGCCGCTCATCGTCGGGGCCGTCGGGATGCTGATCGAACGCTTTCTTTTGCGCCGCCTGAGCGGGGTGGATCATCTTTATGGCCTGTTGCTGACCTTTGGCATGGCCCTTGTGATCGAGGGGACCTTCGTCAAACTCTTTGGCTCCTCGGGTCTTCCTTATGCACCGCCGCCGCAGCTTACGGGAGGCGTGAACCTCGGGTTCATGTTCTTGCCGTGGTATCGCGGGTGGGTCGTCGCGGCCGCCATCGTGATGTGCCTTCTCACCTGGTACATCTTTGAGAAAACCAAGATCGGCGCCTACCTGCGCGCGGGAACGGAAAACCCGCAGCTGTTGCAGGCCTTCGGGGTGAACGTGCCGCTTTTGACCACGCTGGCCTATGGCTACGGTGTCGCTCTGGCCGCCTTTGCGGGCGTGCTTGCTGCGCCGATCACCCAGGTCAGCCCGCTGATGGGCTCGAACCTGATCATCGTCGTCTTCGCGGTTGTCGTGATCGGCGGCATGGGCTCGATCATGGGGTCCATCGTCACCGGCCTGTCCATGGGTGTGATTGAAGGCCTGACCAAGGTGTTCTGGCCCGAAGCCTCCGCCACCGTGATTTTCGCCGTCATGGCCATCGTCCTTGTCCTGCGCCCGGCGGGCCTGTTCGGCAATGCGACGTAAGGGGGCAGACAGATGAACACCAAACTTGCTTATCTCATCGCCTTCGCGCTTTTGCTGGTGGCGCCTTTCGTTCTCTATCCCGTCTTTCTGATGAAATTGCTGTGCTTTGCGCTTTTTGCCTCGGCCTTCAACCTCATCCTCGGGTTCGGCGGATTGCTGAGCTTTGGGCACGCCGCCTTTTTCGGGGGCGCGGCCTATATCACCGGACACGCGCTCAAGGTCTGGGGCGTTCCGACGGAACTGGGCATCGTGCTCGGCGCTCTGTCGGCCGGTGCTCTGGGTCTCGCGATCGGCCTGCTCGCCATCCGGCGTCAGGGGATCTATTTCGCGATGATCACGCTGGCCATGGCCCAGATGGTCTACTTCTTTTTCATCAGTGCCGATTTCAGCGGCGGTGAAAACGGGCTTCAGGGTGTGCCGCGCGGCAGCTTCCTCGGCCTCGTGGATCTCCAGAGCAATCTGTCCATGTATTACTTTGTCCTGGGCATCTTCGTGTTGGGCTATTTCATCATCGCCCGCACGGTGCATTCGCCCTTTGGACAGGTGCTCTCGGCCATTCGGGACAACGAACCGCGCGCCAGATCGCTCGGCTATGACGTGGAACGCTACAAACTTTTGGCCTTTGTCCTCTCCGCCACCATGGCGGGTCTGGCCGGAGCTACGAAAACCGTGGTGTTTCAGTTGGCCTCCCTCACCGATGCCCATTGGCACATGTCGGGTGAGGTGGTGCTCATGACGCTTCTGGGCGGGCTTGGCACCATCGCGGGTCCGGCCATCGGGGCGGGCACCATCATCACGCTTCAGAACATGCTGGCCTCCGGTCCGCTGTCGTCCTGGGTGCCCGTGGTGCTTGGCCTGATCTTCGTCGTCTGTGTTCTCCTGTTCCGCCGTGGTGTGGTCGGAGAAATCCAGGCCCTCATTCGCAAATCATTCTGAAAGGAACATCATGACCGTCATCCAAACCGTAGGTGTCATCGGCGCAGGTCAGATGGGACGGGGCATTGCCCAGGTCTTTGCACAATCCGGCTATGACGTGATGCTGCAGGACGTCTCCTCCGACGCCCTCGGTGTTGCAGAAAGCTTTATCAAGGATCGTCTCGACCGCAACGTCACCTCGGGAAAGATGACGGCGGATGAGCGGGCGGCTACTCTCGGGCGGCTCTCATATGGCTCTCACATTGAGCCGCTCGGGGCCCGCGACCTCATCGTCGAAAGCGCAACAGAGAAAGAAGCGGTCAAGGTTGCGATTTTCGAAAACCTTTTGCCGCATCTCTCGGATCATACGCTTTTGACCACCAACACCTCGTCGCTGTCCATCACCCGATTGGCGGCGACGACCGACCGGCCCGAACGCTTTATGGGTCTGCATTTCATGAACCCTGTCCCGGTGATGAAACTCGTGGAACTGATCCGCGGCATCGCGACCGATGAGCCCACATTTTCGACGATGCAAGAGGTCGTTGACCGCCTCGGCAAGATCGGCACCGTCTCGGAAGATTACCCGGCCTTCATCGTCAACCGCATCCTCGTACCGATGATCAACGAGGCCGTCTACGCGCTGTTCGAAGGCGTCGGGAATATCTCTTCGATTGATGCCTCGATGAAGCTCGGCGCGAACCAGCCGATGGGGCCGCTGGAGCTTGCCGATTTTATTGGCCTCGACACCTGCCTGTCGATCATGGGCGTGCTCAACGACGGACTCGCCGACAGCAAATATCGGCCCTGTCCCCTCTTGGTGAAATATGTCGAAGCCGGCTGGCTCGGACGCAAGACCGGACGCGGATTTTACGATTATCGCGGTGCGGACGGCATCCCCGTCCCGACCCGCTGACCATTGAAGAAAGGAAGAAACCCATGAAGGTTTTGGTACCTGTCAAACGGGTGATTGACTACAACGTGAAGGTCAAGGTTAAGGCCGACGGCACGGGGGTCGATCTTGCCAATGTGAAAATGTCGATGAACCCGTTCGACGAAATTTCCGTCGAAGCGGCCATTCGTCTCAAAGAGGCCGGTGTGGCCTCCGAGGTGGTGATCGTCTCCATCGGCGAAAAGAAATCCGTCGACACGATCCGCAATGCTTTGGCCATGGGTGCCGACCGCGGTATCCTGATCGAAGAGGATCAGGGCGTCGACATCGAGCCGCTCGCGGTGGCGAAAATCCTCGCCAAGGTCGTCGAAGAGGAGGCCCCCGAGCTGGTGATCCTCGGCAAACAGGCCATCGACAACGACATGAACGCGACGGGTCAGATGCTGGCCGCACTTCTCGGCTGGGGTCAGGCGACCTTTGCCTCCGAGATGGAAATTGCGGACGGCAAAGCCGTGGTGACCCGCGAAGTGGACGGCGGTCTTCAGACCATTTCCACCCCGCTTCCGGCCATCGTGACCACCGATCTGCGCCTCAACGAGCCGCGCTACGCGAGCTTGCCGAACATCATGAAGGCGAAGAAAAAGCCGCTGGATGAGAAAACCGCCGCCGACTACGGCGTCGACACGGCCCCGCGTCTCACGGTGGTCACCACCGAGGAACCCGCCGCCCGCGAAGCCGGGATCAAGGTCGGCTCCGTCGATGAACTTGTCGCGAAACTCAAAGAGGGAGGTCTGGTCTGATGGCTGTTCTGCTTCTCGCCGAAGTCGCGGGCGGTGCGCTCGCTGTTGATGCCACTGCCAAGGCGGCCACCGCCGGTGCCAAACTGGGCGATGTGACCGTGTTGGTCTGTGGCCCACAAGCCGCGGGCGACGCGGCCGCGAAACTTGATGGCGTGTCCAAGGTTCTGGTCGCCGACGATGCCGCCTATGCCAACGGCCTGGCCGAAAACCTCGCCGATCTGATCGTGTCTCTGGCGGGCGATTATTCCCACATCATCGCGCCCGCGACCACCACCGGCAAAAACGTTCTGCCGCGTGTGGCGGCGCTTTTGGACGTGATGGTGATCTCGGATGTGACCGAGGTGGTCGACGCCGACACGTTCAAACGTCCTGTCTATGCGGGCAACGCGGTGCAGACCGTGAAATCCGCGGATGCGACGAAAGTCATCTCCTTCCGCACCTCGACCTTCGACGCCGCGGGCACCTCTGGCTCGGTCGCTGTCGAATCCGTGTCGGGCGCGGGCGACACCGGCTTGTCGGCCTTCGTCGAGGACAAGGTCGTCGAAAGCGACCGCCCGGACCTGACCTCCGCCAAGATCGTCGTGTCGGGTGGTCGTGGCGTCGGCTCCGAGGAGAGCTTTGCGATCATCGAGGCACTGGCCGACAAGCTTGGCGCCGCTGTCGGCGCGTCGCGGGCTGCGGTCGACTCGGGCTATGCGCCCAATGACATGCAGGTCGGCCAGACCGGCAAGGTCGTCGCCCCCGAGCTTTACATCGCCTGCGGCATCTCCGGTGCGATCCAGCACCTCGCCGGCATGAAGGATTCGAAAGTGATCGTCGCGATCAACAAGGACGAAGAAGCCCCGATCTTCCAGGTCGCCGACTTCGGCCTCGTCGCCGATCTCTTCGATGCTGTGCCGGAATTGACCGCGAAATTGTAACACAAAGGATTTAAAACAATGACTTATGTTGCACCAACAGAAGACATGATGTTCGTTCTCGAAGAGCTTTGTAGGTTGGACGAGATTGCACACTTGCCCGGACTTGAGGACGCCACGCCCGACATGGTGGCGGCGATCCTCGAAGAGGCCGGAAAATTCGCGGGCGACGTGCTCGGTCCGCTCAACGCCGTGGGCGATCAGGCCGGGCTTGGCTTTGCCGAGGGGGAGGTGACGACACCTGAGGGATGGCGCGCGGCCTATGAGACGCTGGTCGAGATGGGATGGAACGCCCCCACGGCCTCCCCGGATCACGGCGGCATGGGCTTGCCCGAGGTGGTGAACGCCGCGATCCTTGAGATGTTAAACGGCGCGAACACCGCGTTTCAGCTTTGTCCGCTTTTGACCCAGGGCGCGATCGAGGCGATCAACGGCTATGCCTCGGACGATCTCAAGGCGCTCTACCTGCCGAAACTGGTGACCGGCGAATGGACCGGCACGATGAACCTGACCGAACCTCAGGCGGGCTCCGATCTGGCGGCGATCCGGTCCAAGGCCGTGCCCGAGGGCGATCACTACCGGATCAGCGGGCAAAAGATTTTCATCACCTACGGCGAACACGACATGGCGGAGAACATCGTGCATCTGGTGCTCGCGCGCCTGCCCGATGCTCCCGCAGGGGTCAAAGGCATCTCGCTTTTCATCGTGCCGAAGTTCATCCCGGACGCGGAGGGTGCGCCGGGCGCGCGCAACGATCTGCGCTGTGTGTCGATCGAGCATAAGCTCGGCATTCACGCCAGCCCGACCTGCACCATGTCCTATGGCGATGAAGGCGGGGCCATCGGCTATCTGGTGGGCGAGCCCCACAAGGGGCTTCCGTATATGTTCACCATGATGAACAACGCGCGTCTGGGTGTGGGCCTGCAAGGTGTCGGCATTTCCGAAGCCGCCACGCAACATGCGGTGCGCTATGCGATGGACCGGGTTCAGGGCGGCACGCCCGAGGGAACGGAGGCGACGATCATGGGGCACCCGGATATTCGCCGGATGCTCGGCCTGATGAAGGCCCGGACCGAAGCGGCACGGGCGCTGGCGTTTCTGGCGGCGCGGTCGCTGGATTTTGCGCATCGCGCAGAGGACGACGAAACCCGCGCCCTGCACCAGCGGCGCGTGGACCTTTTGATCCCGGTGGCGAAAGCCTGGTCGACCGAACTGTCGGTACACGCCGCCTCTCTCGGGGTGCAGATCCATGGCGGTATGGGCTATATCGAGGAGACCGGCGCGGCGCAGCACCTGCGCGACGCGCGGATCACCACAATCTACGAGGGCACAACCGGCATTCAGGCCCTCGATCTCGTCGGGCGCAAGATCAAACGCGACAACGGCACCGCCGCACGCGAACTGGTCGCGGAGATGAAAGCGACCGCCGAGGCGCTGAAAGCCTGTCAGGGCGGTGAGGCGGATTGGGCGGCGCTGGCCACGATGGTTGAAGAGGCGGCCGGGATCGTCGGCGATCTGACCGACTGGCTGGTGGCACAGAATGGCAGCGAGCCGCTGTCGGCAGCGGTCAACATTCTCGAAACGTTTGGGGTTTGCCTCGGTGCCTGGGTGATGGGCGATGCCGCGATGGCTGCGGCCAAACGGATCTCCGAGGACCGGGCTGTGCCCCATGCCAAGGCCAAGCTGAACATGGTGCGTTTCTATGCCACCAACGTGTTCCCGACCGCCGCCGCGCTGCATGCGATCGCGAAAAGCGGCAACCGCGCGACATTGGCGCTCGAAGCTTCGGATTTCGCACTCGCGGTCTGAGCCTCCCGGCGCGGGCGGTCTCGCCCGTGCCAGATCACACAGCATTCTGGAACTCTCATGAACACCATCAAGACGGCCTGGGCGGTCGAGGATCTGGGCTGTGCCCGGGTTGCAGTTATTGGCGCGGGCAATATGGGCGGCGGCATCGCTGCGCAATTTGCCAACGCGGGGATTTCGGTCGACCTTTTGGACCGGGCAGGTCCCGACAAGGCCCGCAATCAACCGGCGCAGCAGGGGCTGGCGCAACAGATCGCGCGGCAGGCCTTCATGGGGGACACCCCGGTCGCGCTGGTGCGGGTCGGCAATATCGAAGATCACCTTGAGCGCGTGGCCGAGGCCGATTGGATCATCGAGGTCATTCTGGAAGATCTCGATCTCAAGACCGCGCTTTATGCCCGGATCGAGCCGTTGATGAAGCCCGGCGCGCTGGTGTCCTCGAACACCTCGACCATCCTGCGCAGGCACCTTGTCGCGGGACGGTCCAAGGCGTTTCAGGACCAGTTCCTGATCAGCCATTTCTTTAACCCGCCGCGCCGAATGGAGCTCTTGGAACTGATCGGGCCCGAGGCGCCGGGGGCCTTTGACCGCGCTGCGGAAATCGGGCGCAAGGCGCTTGGCAAAACCGTCATCGAATGCCGCGACACGCCGGGGTTCATTGCCAACCGGCTGGGCTGCACCTGGCTGTCGATTGCCGTGGTCGAGGCGATCCGTCGGGGGATCAGCATCGAAGAGGCCGACGCGGTGCACATGGCCTTTGGCGTGCCGAAAACCGGCGCGTTCGGATTGCTCGACCTCATCGGGATTGATCTCGTCGCGCCGATCTGGGGCTCGCTGATGTCGACGCTGCCGGCCACAGATGCGATCAATGGGTTCGATCTGCCGGGGCAGGGGGTGATCACCGATCTGGTCGCCGCCGGGCGGTTCGGCCGCAAGAGCCGGGCCGGGTTCTACCGCAAATCCGAGACCGGCGAAATGGAAGTGCTCGATCTGACCAGCGGAGACTATCGCCCGGTGAGCGGGTTTGCGCAAAAAGACCTGCCCGGCGGGGGGCGCGATCTCGACCTATTGCTGAACGATCCTTCGCCGCTTGGTGACTATGCGCGGGCGGTGATCACACAGGTGGTCGGCTATGCGCTGACCCATGCCGCGGACATCGCGCCGTCGCTGAGGGAGGCCGATCTCGGCATGGAGCTTGGCTATGCCTGGCGGGCCGGACCGGTGGCGCTTTGGCAGGGTTTGCGCGAGGACACGCGGGCAAACCTTCGGGCAGAAATGG
This sequence comes from uncultured Celeribacter sp., assembly GCF_963676475.1. Taxonomy (NCBI): domain Bacteria; kingdom Pseudomonadati; phylum Pseudomonadota; class Alphaproteobacteria; order Rhodobacterales; family Roseobacteraceae; genus Celeribacter; species uncultured Celeribacter sp. Next base: position 763,930 of record NZ_OY781107.1, read on the forward strand.
CGGAGGAGGTGCCCTTTGGTACCCTTGCAGCACCGGCACACCACGGCACGCAGACAGATCGGCTCAGCAGGGTGCAGACCACGGGCACACCCTTGGCCCAGAACGAGGGCGCTATCCTGTGGGATCTGGGCGACGATCTGATCTGTCTCGATATCCAGAGCAAGATGCATGCCCTCGGCCCCAAGGTGTTCGACATCCTCGAAGAGGGGGTGAGCCGCCTGAACGGCGCCGCGCGCGGCCTGATCATCGGCAATCACAATCCGCGGGTGTTCTCCGCAGGGGCCGATCTCACGCAGATGGCCGCCTGGATCGAGGCCGGGAGCTGGCAGGCGATCGAAAGCTTTATCGCACGCGGGCAAACCCTGTTGGACGCCTTGCAAAAGGCCCCGGCCCCCAGTGTCGCCGCGATGCGCGGGCTCGCGCTTGGCGGCGGCTGCGAATTGGCGATGCATTGCACCGCCACCGTGGCCCATGCCGAAACCCGGATCGGCCTCCCCGAACATCTCGTGGGGTTGGTGCCGGGCTGGGGCGGGTGTCGGCGTCTTTTGGATCGTGCCCGTGCGAGTGCCCCCAGCGAGGCGGAGATGTTGGAGCGCCTCACAACAGCGTTTCACGCGGCCACGTTGGAGGCGCCTGCGGGATCGGCGCGGGAGGCGGGAGCGTTGGGGCTTTTGGAGCCGTCGCAGCCAGTGGTCATGTATGCGGGCGATGTCTTCGCAGCGGCGATTGCGCATCTCGACACGGTGACGCGGGGGCACGCGGGCTCTGGGGCCGTGACGTTGCGTCTCGACCCGCATGTGGTTCTGGACCGACTTCTGTCTGAGCGCGAAACTGACCGCGACGAGGGGCGGATCACGCCGAATGCCTTCGCGCTTCAGTCCCGTATTGCCGAGATTTTCGCGAAGGGCGGCGAAGGCATGTCGGATCAGGAGTTGGCGCAGTTCGAATGCGACGCATTCATCGCATTGGCACGGACGCCGGAGACACTCGCACGGATCAAACACATGCTCCGGACCGGGAAACCGCTCCGCATATAAGATCGCGCCCGGCTGGGGACCGGATGCGAACAAATTGATAGTTTAGGAGGAGGAAACGAATGACCGATACGATTTACGATATGGGTTTGGGCCAGACAGAGGCGAATTACATTCCCATAACCCCTATAAGTTTCATGGCGCGCACCGCCCATGTCTACCCGGATCGCACCGCAGTGGTGTACGGCGATGTGCGCCGCAGCTGGGCGGAGACCTATGACCGCTGCCGCCGCTTTGCCAGCGCACTGGTGAAACGCGGCTATGGGCGCGGCGATACGGTTTCCATCTTTGCGACCAACATCCCCGAGATGTACGAGGCGCATTTTTCCGTGCCGATGTCCGGCGCGGTTTTGAACGCGATCAACACGCGCCTCGATGCCGAAGCCGTGGCCTTTATCCTCAACCATGCGGAAACCAAGGTGTTGATCGTGGACCCGGAGCTCGCGGAGGTGGCCGCGCAGGCCGTCAAGATGACGGGCCGCGATGACATTCTCGTGCTCGACATCCTCGACCCCCAGTTCCAAGGCGGCGCGCGGATCGGCACATTGAGCTATGACGATGTTCTGGCCGAGGGCGACGCGGATTTCATGTGGGTGCCGCCGCAATCGGAATGGGATGCGATTTCGCTCAACTATACCTCGGGCACCACCGGCAACCCGAAGGGCGTGGTCTACCATTACCGCGGCGCGCATCTCAACGCGCTCTCGAACATCGTGATGTGGGAAATGGGCAATGCGCCGGTCTATCTCTGGACCTTGCCGATGTTCCATTGCAACGGTTGGTGTTTCCCCTGGACCGTCGCGGCGGCGGCGGGAACGGCCGTTTGCCTGCGTGCTGTGCGCGCAGAGCCGATTTTCGAATTGATGAAGACAGAGAAGGTCACAAATTTCTGCGGTGCGAGTGTGGTTCTGGCGATGCTGGTTCATGCCCCCGAAGACTTAAAAAAAGGTCTTCAGGCAGGGATCAAGGTGCTGACGGGGGGCGCGCCGCCTCCGGCGATCATCATCGAAAAAATGGAAGCCCTCGGCTTTGATGTGACCCATGGCTACGGGTTGACGGAGACCTATGGCGCCGCCGTGATCTGTGCGTGGCATGACGAATGGGACGTTCGGTCGACCTCAGAGCGCGCCGAACTGAAGGCGCGTCAGGGCGTGCGCAACCTGGCCGCCGAGGGGTTGATGGTGGCGGATCCTGAGACGCTTGCGCCGGTGCCATGGGACGGGGAGACCATGGGCGAGATCTTCATGCGCGGCAACAATATCATGAAGGGCTATCTCAAGAACCCATCCGCAACAGAAAAGGCGTTCCGGGGCGGATGGTTCGCCAGTGGCGACATCGGGGTGATGCACCCGGATGGCTATGTCCAGCTCAAGGACCGCTCGAAGGACATCATCATCTCGGGCGGCGAAAACATCAGCTCGGTCGAGGTCGAGGACGTGTTGTTCAAACATCCCGAGATCATGGAAGCGGCGGTGGTCGCGCGGCCGCACGAGAAATGGGGCGAAACCCCCTGTGCCTTTGTCACGCTCAAGGCCGGAGCGACGGTCACGGAGGCGGAGGTGATCGCCTATTGCCGCCAGTACATCGCGCATTTCAAAGCCCCGAAAACGGTGATCTTCGGTCCACTGCCGAAAACCTCGACGGGCAAGGTGCAGAAATTCATGCTGCGTGAACAGGCGCGGGCGCTGGACTTGCAAGGCTGACGGAGTGTCGGCGGATATGAGACGAGCGGGCCGGAGATGGCCCGCCCCAGACCTGCGCAACAGGCGCAATCAAAGGAGAAGACAATGACAGATATTATGGTGCTGGACGGGGCACGGACAGCGATCGGAACCTTTGGCGGATCGCTTGCGGGCACGACGCCGATCGAGATGGGAACCATCGTCGCGAAAGAGGCGCTGGCACGCTCCGGTGTCGAGGGCGGCCAGATCGAAACCGTGGTCTTTGGCCATGTGATCAACACTGAGCCACGCGACATGTACGTCAGCCGGGCGGCGTCTGTCGGCGCGGGTGTGCCGAACAAGGCCTCCGCCATGAACGTCAACCGGCTCTGCGGCTCCGGGCTTCAGGCCATCGTCTCGGCGACGCAATCGCTGATGTTGGGCGATGCCTCTTTCGCGCTCGCAGGCGGCAGCGAAAACATGAGCCGCGCCCCCTATATCCTGCCCGCCCTGCGTTGGGGGCAGAAGATGGGCGACACCGGCGCGACCGATATGATGCTCGGCGCGCTGTCCTGTCCGTTCGGCACCGGTCACATGGGGATCACGGCGGAGAACGTCGCCTCGGAATACGGCATCACCCGCGAGGCGCAGGACGCCTTTGCGCAGCTAAGTCAGGAACGCGCCCTCAAGGCCATCGAGGCCGGGCATTTCAAATCCCAGATCGTGCCCGTCGAGGTCCGCGTCAAACGGGACATGGTGGCCTTTGAGACCGACGAACACCCCAAGGCCAGCACGCTTGAGAACCTCGCCAAACTGCGCCCGGCCTTCCAAAAGGACGGCTCGGTGACGGCGGGCAATGCCTCCGGCCTCAACGACGGGGCGGCGGCAGTCGTTTTGGCGACGGCAGATGCCGCGACCAAAGCGGGGCTGAAACCGCGCGCCCGCATCCTCGGATACCACGTCGCAGGGGTCCGCCCCGAGGTGATGGGCACCGGCCCGATCCCCGCAGTCGAGGGGCTTTTGTCCCGCACAGGGCTGTCGCTCGCCGATTTCGATGTGATCGAGTCGAACGAGGCCTTTGCCGCGCAGGCGCTGGCCGTGAGCAACACGCTCGGCATGGACCCGGCTAAGGTGAACCCGAACGGCGGCGCAATTGCCCTCGGTCACCCGATCGGGGCCTCTGGCACGATCCTGTTCATCAAGGCGCTCTATGAGTTGGAGCGCACCGGCCAGAAACGCGCGCTGATCACCATGTGCATCGGCGGCGGGCAGGGAATTGCCGTGGCCATCGAAGCGCTGTGACGGCGACATGAAACAAAACGGGGCGCGCGCGGCGGGCCCCGTTCGCCACATCTGCGGGTGTGGCCAAAATCAGAGGATAATTTCATGCACACCATCGACACCAGCCGTCTGGCGCCCATCCCGATTGACGAGCTCAGAACCCTGTCCGGGGTCGAGCTGTTCAAACGCGTTATCGCGGGGGACCTGCCCGCGCCGCAGGTTTGCGGCGTCGCCAACGAATGGATGTTGGAGATCGAAGAGGGCCGCGCACTTTGGGAGGCGAGCCCTCCTGCGAATTTCGTCAATCCGATGGGCGGCGTGCATGGCGGTTGGGCGATGACGGTGCTCGATACGGCCTTGGGTTGCGCGGTGCATTCGATGCTCCCGGCGGGCACCGGATACACCACGATGGAGGTCAAAACCAACCTGACGCGCGCGCCAAAAGTCGGTGAGCGCTACCTCTGCGAGGGCAAAATCCTGACCGCCGGACGCCGCACGGCCACCGCGGAAGCAAAACTGTTTGACGCGCAGAACCGGGTCGTCGCCTTCGGCACGACAACCTGTCTGATTTTGGACTTCTGACACGCGGGCGGCCGCGGGCCGCGCGCCAGTCGATCATGACACACAGATAAAACGGCAAAGGCGGCGCACCCGGGGTGTGACCGCCCGAAAACCGTCGGTCCTTTCGGTGCCTAAAGCGTTTTTCGTTTAATCTGAATCAGATTGAGCGAAAAACGTTGCGACACTGAATTGATCTTGCTGCGTTTTTCAAAAATTGAGTGCCTCAAGTTTTTTGAAAAACGCTTTAAAGCGACCAGGCCCCGTTCAGGCCCCCAGTCAGCCCCCCCAGTGCGCACGCTTACTGCGGACGCGAACGTCCGAATTATGGACATGGGCGCCTCGCCTGACGCGATGCCAATCCGGCCCGAAAAATAAAAAACCTTTATATTTCAAAACAAAACCCCCTTTCCCCCGCATAGGCTCCGGGTTCGGAAGTGTTTCTGCTTCACCTGTTGGCAGGCGTATTTCAGCGGTTTGGCGACAGAGGAGAGCGTCGACCCGCCATGATCCGCCGGGCGCAAATCCTGCGCCCGCAGGGGCCGGTTTGCCCCAGGCATCAAAAACGGGAGGAGAAATGCACAATGGCATTTCAGATCAATATCGATAACGGCGGGACGCTGACCGATGTTTGCATCATGTCCGACGAGGGCGTGAAAAAAACCAAGGTTCTGACCACGCCCTACGATCTGTCGAAATGTTTTTTCGAAGGTCTGCAAAAGGCATCCGAGACCCTTTACGGGGCTGAAGATGTCAAACGCCTGCTCGAAGAGGTGGAACTGATCCGCTATTCGACGACACAGGGCACCAACGCGATTTGCGAACGCAAGGGGCCGAAACTGGGTCTCATTCTTGACAGCACGGCGACGGATCTGGCCGAGGCGCTTCGGGCGCATGACCCGGAGGTCTACGACGCTTTGGTCGGGGACCGTGTCGCCTATATCGACACCGCCATTCTCGAAACCTCGGAAGCCGAAGTCGAGATTGTGAAGACGATCAACGAGCTCACCGCCAAAGGCGCGAACCGTCTGGTCGTGTCGTTCGGTGGCACCGGATTCCACGCCAATGAGGACAAGGTCAAGAAGGTCGTCCTGCGCAAATATCCGCGCCATCTTCTGGGCGCCGTTCCGGTGCTCTACGCCTCCGACCTGACGGTGGACCGCGCGCCCGAGCGCCGGGCCTGGTCCGCGTTGATCAACGCTTTTCTGCACACCTCAATGGAGGCGTTTCTGTTCCAGGCGGAAAACCGGTTGCGCGACTATCGCACCAAGAACCCGCTGTTGATCTTCCGCAACGATGGCGACGCCTCGCGGGTCGCCAAGACCGTGGCGATCAAGACCTATTCCTCCGGTCCGCGCGGCGGCATGGAAGGCATGCGGGTGTTTGCCAGCATGTACGGATTCCGCGATGCGGTCTCGGTTGACGTCGGCGGCACCACCACGGACATCGGCCAATGCACGGATGGCAAAGTCGCCGAGATTCGGCGCGGCCATGTCGAAGGGATCTCCGTGTCCTTTCCCCTGTGCGAGATTTCCAGCGCCGGGGCAGGGGGCAGTTCTGTGTTCAAGGCGAAGGACGGTGCGATTGCGATCGGTCCGGAAAGTGTTGGCGCCCTGCCGGGACCGGCCTGTTTCGGTCGTGGCGGCAAAGAGGCGACGATCACCGACGCCAGCCTGCTGTCGGGGTTGCTCGATCCGGGATCGTATTTCGGCGGCGGCATGGGCCTCGATGCGGCACGGGCCGAAGCGGCCGTGATGGCGAATGTCGGCACGCCTCTGGGGCTCGATCTGGACGCCGCCATTCAGGCGATGTCGGATGCGTTCGAAGCCAAGATCGCGGCTGAGTTGCACCGGTTCACGACCATTTCCGAGGACACTGTGCTGATGGCCTTCGGCGGCGCGGGTCCGCTCAATGCATGTGGCGTGGCCGAAAAGGCCGGGATCAAGCGGGTCGCCATTCCGGCGATGGCGGCGGTCTTCTCAGCCTATGGCATCGGCGCGTGCAACGTCTCGCAGAACTATGCGGTCGATCTGGCCGAACACACCAGCGAAGCCCTCAAATCGACGCTCGACAGCCTCACGCAGAAAGCCGCCCGCGACATGTTCGCCGAAGGGTTCGAGCAAGGCAGTTACACGGTCACGGCGCGTCTGGTGGCACAATCCGGCGATAAGGAAACGGTTCACGACCTGAACGGCTCCGAGGAGTTCCCGGCGGAGATGGCCGGGGCGGATGCCGTCGAGCTGGAGCTTTCCGCCGTCAAATCGCTGCGCAAGTCCGAGGCCAAACAGGTCGCCGTGGCGCGCAAATCCGCGGCCAAGGCCGATGGCACACGCATGGTGTTGGTGCCGGAGCGGGGCCGGACCGACTTGCCGGTCTATCGGCTGAACGTGATGCAGCCGGGCGATTTCGCCGCCGGGCCGGCGATCCTCGAAGAGGATTATTTCACTGCCCGCATTCCTGCGGGTTGGACCTTCACCGTCTCAGACGCCGGTGATGTCATTCTGGATCGGGAGGAGTAAGGCCGATGAAAATTCCTATGACTGAGTATCTGCGGATCGACCTTGAAACGGAAAAATGGGAATGCCGTGTTTGCGATCATGTGATCGCGCCGGCGGAGGGCAATTACAAGGAAGGTCTGTTGGTGCACAACCGCGACCCGCGGGAAATCCACCCGCCGGTGATCGACCCGGACAAGTACCGCTTCACCTTTAGCCCGGACCCGGACTGGGTGCGTATTCTCGAATTCTGCTGCCCGAGCTGCGGCACGCAGGTCGAGACAGAATACGCGATCCCGGGCCACCCGCCGCTGTGGGACATGCAGGTCGATGTGGCCGCGCTGAAAGCCCAATGGGCCGCGCGCGGTCCGGAGATGCTGCCGGACGCCGGGCCTGTCGTGGTCCCGAGCCGGGCGCACAGCCACTAAGCCAGATCATCTGTCGCCCGCAGCAAAGCTCCGGGCGGACTATCCGACATCTCAAGAGAAAAGTGCCGGGAAGGCCGTCAAGGAGGACGGCATCCCGGGCACGATAGGGAGAGAGAATGAAACGTGTATCCGTTGACATCGGTGGGACCTTTACCGACTGTTTCGTCGTTTGGGGCGATCAGTATATCGAGACCAAGGCACTCACCACGCACCACAACCTCGCCATGGGCTTCAACGAAGCGCTCGGCAAGGCCTGTAGCGAGCTGGACGTCGATCTTGAACAGGTCCTGACCGAGGTGGACAGTGTCCGCTACGCCACCACGCTCGGCACCAATGCGCTGATCGAACACAAGGGGCCGAAAATCGGCATGCTTGTCACCGCCGGCTACGAGGCCACCGTGCCGCTCAGTCGCGCGCGCGGCTATGGCGAGGGGCTCGACAATCTGGGTCAGCAAGACATGCCCAACGCCGAACGTCCGGCACCGCTGGTCGAGGCCCATATGATCCGCGGGGTGCGCGAGCGCCTCGATTTCCAAGGCCGGGAAGTGATGGGGCTGGACGAGGCCGATGTGCGTCACCAGCTGCGTGAGTTGGTTGACCGCGGGGCCCAGATCATCGTCGTCGCGCTGGTCAATGCGGTGGTGAACCCGGTCCACGAACAGCGCATCGAAGAGATCCTGCTTGAGGAATACCCCTCGCATCTTTTGGGCGCGATCCCGGTGATCCTGTCGCATCAGGTGGCGGGCCGCAAAGGCGAATATGTCCGCTCGACCTCGGCCATCGTCGACGGCTACCTGCACTCGACCATGTATCATGCGCTCTCCCAGCTCGAACAGAACCTGCGGACGCACAGCTATGAAAAGCCGATGCTGGTGATCCACAACTCCGGCGGCATGGCGCAGCTCAACTCGACCGACGCCTTGCAGACGATCCACTCCGGCCCGGTCTCCGGGATCGGCGCCTCCGAGCATCTGTCGCTTCAGACCGAGCTTGGCAATGTCGTGGCGACCGACATGGGCGGCACCTCCTACGACATCGGTATCGTCGTCGAGGGGGGGATCAAACACTATGATTTCAACCCGGTGATCGACCGTTGGCTGGTCTCCGTGCCGATGGTGCACCTGGTGACGCTGGGCGCGGGGGGCGGCTCTGTCGCCTCCTATGACCGGATGTACAAAACCGTGCAATGCGGGCCGGAAAGTGCGGGCTCCGATCCGGGACCGGCCTGTTACGACCGTGGCGGCATGAAAGCCACCGTCACCGATGCCGATCTTCTGCTCGGGTATCTCGATGCGGAAAACTACGCTGGCGGATCCATTCCGCTCAACCCGCGCCGGGCCAAGGCCGTCATTGAGGACACGATTTGCGACGAGCTCGATTGCGAGGTGATCGAAGCGGCCAAGCTGATCCGTGAAAAGGTCGATGACAACATGGCCAACGGCTTGTTCACCGAACTGCGGGCGCGAGGTTATGACCCCAAGGATTTCACCATGCTGGCCTATGGCGGCAACGGTCCGCTGCATTGCTGTGGCATCGCCCAGAACCTGTCGATCGACAAGATTCTGGCGCCGCCGCTCTCATCGGTGTTCTCGGCCGTCGGCGCGGGCAACATGCACCAGCTCCACATCCACGAGCAGTCGCTCTATCTGGTGCTCTACGACAGCAACACCCGTCACATTTTCGACGACTATACCCGGTTCAACGGCATCGTCGCGGAGCTCAAGGAAAAGGGCCGTCAGGACCTTTTGCGTCAGGGTGTCGCCGCGGAGGACATCTATCACGATCTGGAACTGGACATGCGCTATGGCAACCAGTTGGTGCAGACCACGGCGGTCATTCCGCAGCATGAGCTGCGCGGTCCGGCCGATGTTCTGGCGATGATCTCGCAATTCTCGACCGACTACGGCAAGCGCTTTGGCGAAGGCTCGCAGGCGCCCGAGGCGGGCATTCGGATCAACACCATCCGCGTCGCCACCTATGCCAAGCACGAGACGGTGAAGTTCCAGGACATCAAGCCGGTCGAAAAAGCCGCGCGCCTGGCACCGCCAGCACCGGAAGAGACCCGCACCTGTCACTTCGTCGGTCAGGACGGGCCGGTCGAGACCCCGGTATGGGCCCGCAAGGACCTCGACCCCGGTGTCGAAATCGAAGGGCCGGCGATTGTCGCCTCCGAGGTCACGACCTTCCTCGTCAATCCCGGCTGGACGCTTGTTGCCGCGAAACAGGGGGCAACCTGGTTCCTGCGCAACGAGCCCCCCGCCATCACGCACTAACGCATGGGTTTCCCCGGCACATGGAGGCGTGCCGGGGGACCCCTCAATCCGACAGGAGGAGAGAAGACTATGAAAGATCTGGCAACCTCGGCCCCGACGCCGAATGAAATGGAACTGATCAAGAAGTTCCTCGACGACACCACGCTGTTTCTCGGCCCCGATCCCGAGATCATGCAGAACCACGATCTCATGCCGCGCACCGCGGATGAGGACGACGCCATTCAAAAGTTCTCGGACAGCCACATGATCGCGAAGATCCGCGACCGGATTCAATCCGGCTGTGACGAAGGCTATGAGATGGTCGAACAGATGGGCGCAGCGCCCGGCGCGAAATGGGGCGACGTGATCACCGGCGTCTATTCCGCCTCCGGCGATCTGGCGATTGCCTCGGCGGGCGGCGTTTTGATCTTTTCGGCGCTGGTGCACCACCCGATCAAGTTCATCATCAAGAACTGGCTGAACGATCCGACGGTCGGGGTGCGCGAAGGCGACGGGTTCATCCACAATGACTCGCGCTACGGCAATGTGCACAACACCGACCAGTCGATGATCCTGCCGATCTTCCACGACGGCAAGCTGATCTGCTGGGTTGCCTCGACCGTGCACGAGGGCGAAAACGGCGCGATCGAGCCGGGCGGCATGCCGTCGATGGCGGAAAGCCCCTCGGATGAAGGGCTCAAGATGTCGCCGTTCAAAGTGGTGGAAAACTACCAGATCAAGCGCGACGTGCTGACCTTCCTGCAAAACTCGGTGCGCGAGCCGAAGCTTCAATACGAAGACATGAAGGTAAAGCTGTTCGCCTGTCTGCGGATCAAGCAGCGTCTGGAAGAGACTCTGAATTCGGACGGACCCGAGGCGCTGACCTCGACCCTGCGTCTGACCATGGAGAACGTGCGCGCCGAAGTGAAACGGCGGATTTCGGAATGGCCGGACATGACCGTGCGCAGCTATATCATCCAGGACTCGACCCTGCGTGAAAACTGCGTGGTCAAGATCAACTGTAAGCTGACCAAGACCGGCGATCGGCTTATTTTCGATTTCCGCGGCTCGTCGCCGGAGTTCACCAACCGGGCGACGAACACCATCGTCGCCGGTCTCAAGGGGATGCTGGCGCAGGTCTTCCTGTGCTATGTCTGGCCCGATCTGCCGCGCGGGCAGGCGGCCTTTGCGCCCATCGAAGTGATCACCGACCCGCATTCGATCGTGAACTGTTCCTATGACGCGCCGAACTCGCAATCGCTGATGTCGATCTTCACCGGCTTCACCGCGGGTCAGCATGCGGTGGCGAAATTCCTTTATTCCTGCCCGGAAAAGTTCACCAAGGTGCACGCGCCGACCTTCAACATGATCAACACCTTCATCTGGGGTGGGGTCAGCCAGCACGGCGAGACGCTTGGCAACCTCTGCGCCGATCTCAACGGTATGGGGGCGGGCGCCACGGCGAACCGGGACGGCGAGCATGCCCTGGCGCCGATCTTTGCCACCATGGCCGACATCGGCGAACAGGAGTTGAACGAAGAAGAAGTTCCGTTCCTGCAACTGGTCTCGAAGAAGATGACCCGCGACGCCATCGCGCCGGGCAAATACCGTGGCGGGCAGGGGTATACGATGATGGTGGCCACCAAGGACTCGGATCAGTGGGGCTTTATGACCACGGCTGAGGGCGCGAAAATCCCGCCGATCCAGGGCCTGTTCGGCGGCTATGCCTGTGGCACTTACCCGCTGTCCAAGGTCAAGGATGTGGATGTCTACGAGATCCTGAAGGATCAGCCGGAGAAATTCCGCCATTCGATTGAGGAGATCATGAACGAGCAGCCGTTCGAGGAGGCGAGCTACACCACCCACCACATGGGCATGGGCTTTGAAATCTCGAAGCGCGGCGAATTGTTCATGATCAGCCAAGGGGCCGGCGCCGGGTATGGCGACCTGCTCGAACGCGACCCGGTGAATGTGGTCAAGGACATCGAAGAGGGGTTGATTTCGCCGGAAGTGGCGGCACGTCTCTACAAGGTGGTCTTCGATCACACCACGCTGGCGATTGACTTCGAGGCCACCGAGGCGGCCCGCGAAGAAGAACGTCAGGCGCGGATCGCCCGCTCGACCCCCTATGCCGAGTTCATCAAGGGCTGGAATCAGCCCCAACCGCCCAAGCATCTGAAATATTTCGGCTGTTGGGGAGATGACATCGGCACGCTCTATATGGGGGCCCCGGACATGACGCGGTCCGGCGACGAGCCAAAGCCGAACTACATGCCGCACCCGAAAGACGTGCGCATTGCCGAGCTCGAAGCCCGTCTCGCCGCCGCCGGTATCGGGGGAGGTGAAAAGAAATGAGCAAATCTCTCGCAGATGATCTGCCCGATACGACGGGTACGAAGGCGCTGCGGGTCTGGTTGGAGTCGTCGGGCTATGCCCGGCGGCTGCTGCTGGGCCAGGACGGAGATCCCTGGGCCGACGGTGCGGCGAAATACCTGTCCTTCTTCACACAGGCCCGGGGATTGCTCCGTTCGGATGTCGCGGTGGTGAATCTGGGCGACCTGTTCCGCTCATGGATCGCGCGTCACCCGGATCTCGCCACCGAGATGGGATCGAAGAAACGTGCGACCTATCCGCTGCGCCGGATGCTCGAAGAGACCGGGCCGCGCGCGCTTCTCGATGAGGTGGTCGAAGCCGTCGCCGCCCATCTTCAGGGGCAAATCCCGCTGGTGCTTGCCATGCCCGCACCCGGAGCGTGGCTGGCAGAAGCGCAGATGTGCGCTGGACGCCCCGTCGAAGTGGATGCCGACACGACCGAAGACGCCGCCATGTACATCGCGGATTTCATCCGCTGTGTCGCGCAACGCCCGGTGGGTGGGCTGTTGCTTGAAGAAAGCGAGACACCCGGCGCGGTGTCCGCCTATGCGCCATTGTTCAACGCCGCCAAACATTACCGTTGGGCCGTGGTCGGACGTGGCGTTTCTGCCGGTCAGGAGGGGTCGTTCGATGCGGTGATCGGTTCGGGCGACAAGGTGCAAGGCTGCGATGTAAGTGCGGCGCTCTTCGGTGGGATGGACCTCCCCAAGACGGCCCCCGCGCAATTCCTCTATGCGCAGGTGCCCGTGGATCATCCCCCGGAGGCTGTGCTTGACGCGGTTGCACGGCTGCAAGGTCTGCCCGCCTGATTGCCGGGTCGCATGACGACACACCCTGACGGCAACGGCCCCCCGGATTTCCGGGGGGCCGTTTTTCATTCCGGAACAGGGCGGAGCGCCGTTATTGCCGCATCCGCTCCAGCGCATCCTTCAGGCCAAGTTTGTCCAGACGGAGATAGAGCGTGCTCTTGGCAATCCCAAGATCGCGCGCCACCGAGGTCAGATTGCCACGGTGCCGTTCGATCGCGGCGACGATGGCGGCGCGTTCGGCCTGTTGCAGCGGGGTCAGCCCCTCGGGATCGGAGGCACCGTCGCGGGTCATGACCGACCAGTCCATCGGCAGGTGTTTCACCCCCAACGCCGCACCGCCGCTTTCGAGGACCATCCCCTCCAGCACATTGCGGAGCTCACGGATATTGCCCGGCCAGTCGTGATCGGCAAACCGGTCATAGAGCCCAGGCTCAATAACCGGGACCGCCATTTCGTAGCGTTTCGCGATCTGGGTCAGCAGATGTTCCGACAGGCCCGGCAAATCCGTCAGGCGTTCGCGGAGCGCGGGCAGGCGAAGGGAGGTGACCGCAATCCGGTAAAACAGATCCATACGGAAGCGACCCTCTGCCGAATCCGATTTCAGGTCGCGGTTGGTGGCCGAGATCAGGCGCAGCTTGACCTTGCGCGGGGTGTTTTCGCCAAGCCGGTAGACTTCGCCGCTTTCCAGAACCCGCAACAGATGCGGTTGCAGATCGAGCGGCATTTCACCGATCTCGTCGAGGAACAGCGTGCCACCATCGGCCGCTTCGATCTTGCCTTTCATGCCGCCACGCCGCGCGCCGGTAAAGGCGCCTTCGGCATAGCCGAACAATTCGCTGGTCAAAAGTTCGCGCGAGAAGCCGCCGCAATTGACCGCCACAAAGGCCCCCCGAGCCTGCGGTCCGCTTTCGTGCAGCGCCTGGGCAAAGGCATCCTTGCCGACCCCCGTTTCCCCGAGCAGCAACACCGGGGCAGGGCTTTTGGCCAGAAGGGAGGCCCGCCGCAGGGCTTCGAGATAGGCCGGGGCCGATCCGCTCAACCGGGCAAAGGCATCGGTCGTGCCCGCCACCCCGACCGGGGCGGTTTCCCGTTTCGGCGTGCGTCGCACCACTGCAGAGCGATTCGGCAGCACCAGCACGGAACCAAGCCGCTCGCCGTCGATCTCGATGGGTTCGATCCAGTCGCGGTCCACCCATTTCGGCAGGTTTTCGGGAGAAATCCGTCCGTTGCGCCAGGGCAGCGTGACGTCGCGCAGCACAAGATCGCGCAGACCATGGCTCTTGGCCCATTCCGTCATCACCGCCGCCGCGCGTTCATTGGTCTTGATCGGCGTGCCCGAGCGGTCGAACACGATGATCCCGTCCCGGTCGGCCTTTTGCAGCCGGTCGAGACAATGATCGAGCAACCGGTAGCGCAGGTTCATTTCCCGCTGCGCCAGACGGTTCTCGATCCGCCCCGCCACGGTGATCGCCAGAGACAGGCTGTGGCGGCTGTAACTTTCGCTCAGACCGGAAATATCGAGCGCGCCGACAATGCCGCCGCGCGCCGGATCACGGATCACGCTGGCCGAACAGGACCAGCGCTGAATGCCGGAACAATAATGTTCGGAGGAGTGAATCTGAATCGGCTGGCCGATCTCGATCGCCGTCCCGATCGCGTTCGTGCCGCAGGTCTCCTCGCTCCAGTTGGCGCCGGGCATCAGATGGATCGCCTCTGTGCCGTCGCGCAGGGCGTTGTCGCCTTCGACGCTCAGCACCACCCCGGAGGCATCCGTCAACACCATCACCGTCCCGGTTTCGAACAGGAACTCGCGGGCCGAAGCGATGATCGAACTGCTCGCCCGCACCAGCTCTTCGCTGTCGGTCAGAAGATCGTAAAGCGCATCGCCCTGCGCCGGGGGCGGGGCACCGTCGCGCCCGGGATCGACGGCGCCATGGCACCGCCGCCAGGAATCGTCGATCAGCCGTCGCACGGCATCCGAGCCGCTATCCTGTCCGGACAGGAACTTTTCCCAGGTGGATTGCACTTGGTGGTCGTTTTCCGGATACGAAAATCTTTGCCGCAAAGCCGTTGCAGGCATTCGGTGTCTCCTCCCTTGGTCTGTCGGCGGTCTTTCACCCGCACCCTCGCAGCGGGTCCCTCCCCGGACCCGGTGCCGCGTTCGTTGCCCTTCGAAAGGGCACGACATGATTAGGCCGGAAGCCTAGCATTATTTTCCCCACGGCAAAACGTTTTGCCAAAACGCATATCCTTTTCGGCCCCGTCCAAACGGCTTGCAAAGCCCCGAAATGGAGACGGTTTTGGGGTGGAACGCCGTCCAAAGAGACACCTGCAAGACACCGGAAATTCCGCGCCGCGTGCCGCCGCAAGTCGGTCGGGTGCTCGTCTGTGAGGTGATCGAATTTCGAACGCCTGCGTCTGGCTCGTGGAGGATGCGACAGGGCGCCCGGCTCTAAGCCCTTGAGTGGCAGGGCATAGGCGCGCACGGTAAGAAACCTGCTTCTCCTGGGGCAGGTAGAGGGAGGAAATGATGAAAAATGGTACCGCAAAAGTCGCTCATGTCCTGAGACAAGAGACGGGCGGGCGTATTCCGGTCACGATCCTGACCGGGTTTTTGGGCGCTGGCAAAACCACCATGCTGAACCGGCTGGTGACACGGCCCGACATGGCTGGCGTGGCGGTTTTCATCAACGAATTGGGCGATATCGGCATTGATCACCATCTGGTGGAGCGAATCGATGATGCCCTGGTGATTCTCGACAGTGGCTGCCTGTGCTGCACCGTTCAGGGCGATCTGATTGCGGCCTTGATGCGCCTGCACCAACAAATGGCCCGCCGCGAGATCGCCCCTGTACAGCGCGTGGTGATTGAGACCACGGGGCTTGCCGACCCCAGTCCGGTGGTCCGCGCGTTGATGGAAGACCGGCAGGTTTCGGCCCGGTTTCGCTGTGACGGGGTGCTGACCGTGGTCGATGCCACCCGCATTCGCGACCAGCTTGCCCGTCACCGCGAAGCCATGGCGCAGATTTCGATGGCAGACCGCCTGTTGCTGTCGAAATGCGATCAAGCCGGACGGGTCGAACAGGACGCCGTGATCCGGACGCTGAACGAGCTCAACCCGACGGCTGCGCATGTGATGCTCGATCACGGGGCCTGCGACCCGAAGGATTTGTTTTCCGGCGGCCTCTATGCCGAGGAGGACGCGCCCCTGAGCCTTGACGATTGGTTGGGACCGGCCCTGTCGATCACCGGAAATGGCCAGATCGGTGGATCACATTCAGCACCGCTTGGAGGGGATCAGGGACACATTGGCCTGCATTCCGGCCAGGTGCGCAGCTTTGTCGTCAGTTTCGAAAAGGCACCGGGATGGCGCGGCCTTGCGGTCGGGTTGGGAGAGATCCTGTCGGATTACGCGGGAAAATTGCTCCGGGTGAAAGGATTGGTGGCCCTGCCGGGATTGGATGTGCCGATGGCATTGCAATGCGTCGAAGATGTCGCCTACGCGCCGGTCAAGCTCAACGCCTGGCCCCGCACCGGCCCGCTGGCCGATGGCGTCGGGCGTCTGGTGTTCATCGGAGAGGGTCTCACGCAAGAGGACGAGCGCATCATTCGGGAGCGGCTGGCGCAACTGCCGGGGGACCGCGAAGCGCTGCGGCGCTCCGCCGCGACGCCCGGCCTGCCGACCCGCAACTGGCTTTTGGAACGGGCGCCTTTCACGCCGCATGAGAGCCTGACCTCGGAGGCTTTTCTCATCCAGCCCCGTTTCCTCCGTGAGGCCGGACACAATGGATAAGACCAAGCTAAACGACCGGAAAGAAGACGTAAGATGAGCGGTCTTCATCTGCAACAGGGCACCTCGCAGCGCCTCACCCAGGTGATGCAGCGCGCCATCGGGCTATTGCAGATGGATCATGCCGATCTGGCCGGATTTCTGATCGCGGAGGCGGCGGAGAACCCCTGCCTGACGCTCACTCTGCCACAGCCAGACCCGGACACCGACGCCCCCGACCGCACCGACACCGAGCGCAGAACCCTGCCCGGCCCCTGGCGTCCGGCGTTCCTCGGCAGCGGCGATGAGATCGACACGCTGCGGGCGCAGGCCGACGGCCTGCACGCGCATGTGGCCCGACAAATCGGCCTGATCTTTCATGACGCGCGGGCGCGGGAGATCGCGATGATCTTTCTCGAGCATCTGGAACCCAGCGGCTGGCTCGGTGCTTCGCTCGAAGACATTGCGCGACAAGCCGGCTGTTCGATGGCCGAGGCCGAGGCGGTGATCACCCGCCTGCATGAGGTCGAACCCTCAGGTCTGTTTGCGCGCTCTCTCGCGGAATGCCTGCGACTGCAACTCGAAGAGGCGGGCGATCTGACACCGCCGATGGCCCGTCTGCTCGACGCTCTGCCGCTTCTGGCGAAGGGCGACACCGCCGCGCTCCTGTCCCACTGCGAGGTCGATGCCGAAGAATTGGCCGCGCTGGTGACCCGGCTGCGTCGGCTCGATCCCAAACCGGGGTCGCATTTCGACGACGCACCGGAGCTGCGCCGGGCACCGGATCTGATTGCCGAACGCAATGAACTGGGACAGTGGCATGTCGCGTTGAACTCGGCCACCGCCCCGCGCATCGCGATCACGTCGCACGGCGGAGCCGAACATCGTGCGGCGCTGAAAGAGGCACGCTGGCTGGAGCGGACGGTGTCGCGTCGCAATGCTCTCGTGCTGGATGTCGCGGCCCATGTTCTGTCTGTCCAGCGTGAGTTTCTCGAACAGGGGCCGGTGCATCTCAAACCGCTGAGCTGTGCGGATGTGGCCGAAAAACTCGGTGTACATGAAACGACGATCAACCGGGTGCGCAACGGGCTTTTGATCCAGACCCCGCGCGGCATGATGTCGATGCGAGCCTTCTTCGCCCGCGGCGGGACAGGGCACAGAGATGGATCGCATGTCCCGGCCGAAGCGATTTCGGCGCGGATCGCGGATTTGATTGCAGCAGAACGCCCGGACAAGCCGTTGACCGATCAGCAACTTGCCACCCGCCTGGCGGAGGTCGGGGTGCGCGTGTCGCGTCGGACGGTGTCGAACCGGCGTCGCATGGCCGGGTTCCCCAACGCGGCAGAAAGACAGATTTCAAAAGGGAGAGAAGAGTGAACAAGGTATGTGCAAGCGCGACCGAGGCGCTCGACGGAATGCTCGAAGACGGCATGCTGATTGCCGCTGGCGGATTTGGCCTGTGCGGCATTCCCGAGCTGTTGATCGACGCGCTCGTGGAGAGCGGCGTGAAAGACATCACCATCGCGTCCAACAATTGTGGCGTTGACGGTTTTGGTCTCGGCAAGCTTCTCGACACCCGCCAGATCAAGAAAATGATGTCCTCCTATGTGGGCGAAAACGCGGAATTCATGCGTCAATATCTCTCGGGCGAGCTGGAGCTGGAATTCAACCCGCAGGGCACGCTGGCCGAGCGGATGCGCGCGGGCGGCGTGGGCATTCCGGGGTTCTACACCAAAACGGGCGTCGGAACGGTGATCGCCGAGGGCAAGGATCACCGCGACTTTGGCGGCGAGACCTACATCTTGGAGGAGGGCATTTTCGCCGATCTTTCCATCGTGAAGGCGTGGAAAGCCGACGAGAGCGGCAACGCGATCTTCCGCAAGACCGCGCGCAATTTCAATCCGCCGGCGGCGATGTGCGGCAAGATTTGCGTGATGGAGGTCGAAGAGATCGTGCCGGTTGGCGCGCTCAACCCCGACGCGATCCACCTGCCGGGCATCTATGTGCACCGCCTGATCCAGGGCGAACACGAAAAACGCATCGAACAGCGGACGACGCGTAGGAGATAGCCCGATCGTACGTAATACAAAGAGGAGGTGGACGAATGTGGGACCGCAATCAAATGGCCGCACGCGCGGCGCAGGAGCTGGAAGACGGCACCTATGTGAACCTCGGGATCGGCATCCCGACGCTCGTGCCGAACTTCATCCCGGAGGGCGTTTCCGTGACGCTTCAGTCGGAGAACGGCATGCTCGGCATGGGCCCGTTTCCCTATGAGGGCGAGGAGGACCCGGACCTGATCAACGCGGGCAAGCAAACCATCACGGAGCTGCCCAACACCGCCTATTTCGACAGCGCGTTCAGCTTTGGCATGATCCGCGGCGGCAAGATCGCGATGGCGATTCTGGGCGCGATGGAGGTCGACGAGAAGGGCGATCTGGCGAACTGGATGATCCCCGGCAAGCTGGTGAAAGGCATGGGCGGCGCGATGGATCTGGTCGCGGGCGTGGGGCGTGTGGTGGTGGTGATGGATCACACCAACAAGCACGGTGACTCGAAGCTTTTGAAGGCCTGCACGCTGCCCTTGACGGGTCAGGGCGTGGTGGATCGGGTGATCACCAATCTGGGCGTGCTGGATGTGGTCGAAGGCGGGTTGAAGATCGTCGAACTGGCCGATGGCGTCACGGAAGACGAGCTTCGCGCGGCGACCGAGGCGACGATTGTCGGATAGAGCCGACACAAGACTGAAAACTGGAGATGAATATGACACATAATGCCTATATCATCGGCAGCGGACACACGAAGTTTGGCCGCCTGAGCGATACGCTCGAAGATTTGATCGTGATGGCAGGGCGCGAAGCTCTGGCCGAAGCGGCGCTTGACCCGAGCGAGATCGACGCGGTCTTTCTTGGCCATTTCAACGCCGGTCTCGTTGCAGACGGGTTTCCCTCCTCGCTGATCCTGCAAATCGACCCGGCACTGCGCTTCAAACCGGCGGCCCGCTGCGAAAACGCCTGTGCCTCGGGCTCTGCGGCGGTCCATGCCGGGCTCAACCTCATGGCCGCCGGTAAGGCACGCAATGTCCTTGTGATCGGGGTCGAGAAGATGACTCATCGGTCGACCCCAGAGGTGACGGAAGCGCTGGCCTCGGCGGGCTATCATTATGATCCGGCGGAGACAGGGCTGAGCTTCCCGCAATTGTTTGCCCTGGCGGCGGAGCAATATATGGCACGTTTCGGCGACCAGATGGACGTCCTGGCCAAGATTGCCGCCAAGAACCATGCCAATGCGATGAGAAACCCGCTGGCGCAGATGCATAAGGAAATGCCCTATGAGTTCTGTCGCGAGGTCAGCGAGAAGAACCCGCTCATTGCACCGCCGCTGCGGCTGAGCGATTGCTCGCTGGTCTCGGATGGGGCCGCAGCCGTGGTTCTGAGCACGGACAACGGCGCAGCAGGCTCGGCAACAAAACGCGTGCGGTTCGGCGCCGCCGAACATGTCTCCGATTTCCTGCCGCTGAGCCGTCGAAAGATCTCGGATTTCGAAGGGCCTGAACGCGCGATCCGCACCGCGTATGACACGGCCGGGATCACCGTCGACGATCTCGATTTCGCCGAGGTGCACGATTGTTTCACCCCGGCGGAATTGATGATCTACGAGGCGATGGGTCTGGCCGAAAAAGGCGAAGGGGCGCGGGCGATCGAGACCGGACGTGTGCTGGCGGACGGGCAAACGCCGGTCAACCTGTCCGGCGGGTTGAAGGCCAAAGGTCACCCGGTCGGTGCCACGGGCGTGTCGATGCATGCGCTGTCCTATCGCCAGTTGACCGGGCAGGCCGGTGACATACAACGCGCCGGGGCGCATTGCGGCCTCGTGTTCAACATGGGTGGCGCAGCGGTGGCCAATTACGCCTCGGTGCTTTTGGCTGACCGGGCGTAACGCGTCCGATTTTGCTCAGCTGTGCCGATGAGGTCTTTGGCGGCTGAGCGGTCACAGCGACCGCTCGGCCGACGGCAGACAGCCGAAGAGGCGTTCGTAATAGGCCGCGAAGCGACCGAGATGACCGAAGCCGTGATCGAGCGCGAGGCGGGTCAGCGGCTGGTTGCCGCCCTTCAGGAGTTGCCGGTGCACCGCATCGAGCTTGCGCAGGAGCAACCATTCCCGTGGCGTCGTGCCGAGCGCCGTCGCAAAGGCTTCGCGCAGTTCACGCTGCGAGATGTGGAGCGCCTCCGCCATGAGCGCGACGGTAAGGTCGTCGGCCTCCCGGGTCCGAAAAATCCGTTCCGCGTTTTCAACGATCCGGAGCGCCTGATCCGCGCTGAGCGGCATGGCACGGCCCGGTTCGTCGAACTGGTCGAGAACGCTCTGGATCTTGGCGATCAGAATTTCGCCCATGGTCCTCCGAAACTCGCTTGGAGAAAACCGGATGTTGCCCGCCGCCGAGACCAGAATGGTCTCAATGTAACGGGCGGCATCGTCCATCGCGGCGGTCATGGGCAAGGTCACAATCGGGCCACGGTGAAACAGCCGCTCCGGCAAAAGAAAGGCCGCACTTTCGATCTGGACCACCACGCCCCTTGTTCCTTGCTGGCTGTTCACCATGATCTCAGCACCACCGCGCTGGAGCAAAGCCTTGCCGCCAACGGGAACGCCGTTCATCCTCCAGTTCTCCCCATCTGGCAGAAAGCCGAGCACGAGGGTGCCCGGCGGCGGTGCACTCCATTGGATGACCCCAAGGTTCATCCGTTCGTCGATCAAAACGACCGGCCCGAAATCGATCCGTGTCACGCTTCCCTCGAAATCGCCCGCGACCGTCCGCATATACCTTTGATGCCAGCCTGGAAGACCGGTTTCCTGCAGGGTTGCGTCGAGAAATGTCGTGATCGACAGAGAGGTGGCGTAACGGTTCATCGCCGGGTGCCTGAACTTTTCGATGTGGGGAATGGTGGACCAAGGCTACGCTTTGCCATGCTGCAGCGTAAAGAGAAAATATGTTCGCCCGCTGCCCAAATGATATGCTGAATCTTATGTAAAAACTGGATACCCGGCCCGCGCCAGATCCGCATCATCAAGGCTCGTTCGTCATGAAGGAGACCCAGATGACAAGACCTCTGACCCTCGGCGTCTGGCTGGCCTGCGGCCTCGCGGCCCAGAATGCCGTGGCCCAGGACGCCGATCACCCGGCCTTTGAGTTCGAAACCACGAGCGTGCGGGAAACCATCGCTCCGGGCCCGAACATCTTCGTGAACTCTCAGGGATGGGACAGCGCCAGTGCGGTGCGCGTTTACGGAACCGACGAGCTGGACTTCAAAGGGATTATGTCGGCCGGATTCCAGGGCAACTCCGCCGTCTCTGCCGATGGCAAGACCCTGTATTACGTCTCGGGCTATTACAGCCGCCTGAGCTATGGCGACCCGGAACATGTCCTCCAGATCTTCGATGTGGACCGGCTGACTCCGGTGGCGGAAATTCAGCTGCCGCTGAAAGTGGCACAATATACCGCCGATGCGTCATTGCTGCGCCTCAGCGCGGACGAGAAATTCATTTACGTCCAGAATTCGACCCCGGCGACCTCGGTCACGGTCGTCGACCTCACGACGGAATCCATGGTGCAGGAAGTGCCGACGCCCGGCTGCTTCGGAGTGTTCCCGACGCTTGAGGGGCATAGCTTTTCGACCATCTGCTCGGACGGCAGCTTCATGACCGTCGCGCTCGATGACGCCGGTGAGACCCTCGGCACCACCAAGAGCGAAATGATCTTCGATCCCGATGCCGATCCAATCTATCTCGCCTCCGACCGCTATCAAGGCGACCTGATGTTCCTGTCCTACAACGGCACCATCTACCGCGCCGCCGATCACGCGGGCGCTGTCGAGCTGGTCACCACTTACCCGATCACAGAAGGCACCGAAGGCTGGCTGCCGGGCGGCTACGTTCCGATCACCGTCAACGAGGCCAATGGCATCGCCTTCGTCCCGATGCATCCATCGACCGAGATCGGTACGCATCACCGTGGCTCGGAAGAGATCTGGGCCTATGATCTCGAAAACGGGACGCTGCTGTACCGGTCTCCGGCGGACAATGCGACCTCCGTCTTTGTCACCGATGACGCCCAGCCGGCGCTCTACACGCTGAACCTGCGCGACGATGAGATCGCCAAATACGAGGTGGACACAGAGGCCAAATTCGCCGTGAAAAAGGCGGTCAGCCACAATGGCATTGGCTTTTCGACAGTCCTCGAAACGGCGGCGCAGCAATGAGCGGCGACACCTTCGCCCGGATGCTGGCCCTCGCCCTCAGCTCCGCTGTCGCGTTGATTTTCCTGCGGGCAGTTTACCACAAGCTCTCGGAATTCACGGAGTTCACCGGCTTCGTCACGGATTACCGGCTCTTGCCCGAGGCGCTGGTCCACCCGGCCTCTGTCGCACTGGTCGTGGCGGAAGCGGCGGTGGTTCTGGGCACCTTCGCCCCGGGCGGACAGCCCGTCGCGATGACGCTGGGGGCGGGGCTTTTCCTGCTCTACGCGGTGGGGATCGGCATCAACGTCGCCCGTGGCCGGACCACGATCGAATGCGGCTGCGGCGGCGCACCTCAGGCCGTCGGCCCGGCGCTGCTCTGGCGCAACGGTATTCTCGCGGCCGCAGCCCTTGCCGCCGCAGCCCTGCCGTCCGGCGGCCTTCCGGTCGCCTCCTCCGTCGCCGCTTTGGCGACCGGGCTCCTCCTTTGGGTCGCCTTTTTACTGGCCGACCTTCTGCTCTCCAACGCCTCGCTCGCACGCCGCTCGCTCTGAGACAGGCAGAAAGGACCAAATATGACAGCTCTCACATTTATCTCTGCGGCCATGTTTCTGATGATTGTCGGACTGGCGGTCGCGCTTCTGGCTCTGGCCCGTCAGGTCGGGATTTTGTTCGAACGGGTGTCCCCGATGGGGGCGCTGGTCAACGATTCCGGCCCCGAGGTCGGCACCGCCAGTCCCAAATTCAACCTCGAAAGCCGCACAGGTGGCATGGTTCCGATCGGCCCCCGGCCACAGCGGGCGACGCTTGTGTTTTTCCTCTCACCGACCTGCCCGGTGTGCAAAAAGCTCCTGCCGGCGGTGCATTCAATCCGCGCGGCGGAAAGCAGCTGGCTCGATGTCGTCTTTGCCTCGGACGGCGGGTCCGCCGAACAGCATGACCGTTTCATCGAGAGCGCAAAGCTGGAGCAATACCCTTATGTGGTCTCGACCGAACTGGGCCTCGCCTACCGGGTCGCCCGTCTGCCCTATGCCGTCCTGCTCGATGAGCACGGTGTGGTCCGGGCCAAGGGGCTGGTGAACAGCCGCGAGCAGGTCGATAGCCTCTTCAATGCCTTCGACATGAAAACCCCATCCATTCAGTCCTACCTCGACGGACTCGACGCGCAGCCTGCGCATTGAGCCTCCCTCGGCCGTCTCAACGAAAGGAGAAATGCTTTGAAATCGCTGTTCACACAGGTCTCGGACTGGTTCGACACCAAGGTCGAGGGCACGTCCCGCTCCATCGCACATCATGCCGGGCGGCGGAGTTTCCTCTCCAAAGCCGGCGCGGCAATGGTTGGCGGCTTCGTCCTTCCGATGCTGCCCTATGACAGTTCGAACGGCGCGGCCTTCGCGCGCGGCTTCGGCGAGCCGGAAGTCCTGCCGGACGATTGCGACTATTGGCGCTACTGCTCGCTGCATGGCGGTCTGTGCAGCGAGTGCGGCGGGACCGTGACACAATGTCCGCCCGGCTCCACGCCGTCCAAGGTCGCCTGGGTCGGCACCTGCCGCAATCCGAACGACGAAAAGGACTATCTCGTCTCCTACAACGATTGCTGTGGCAAAGGCTCCTGCGCGTCGGAAGGATGTTCGCGTCAGGAAGGCGATATGCCGGGCTATCGCCTCGGCCTTGCCTCTGAATCGAGCTGGTGCATGGCCAATACCGACAAGGGCATCCACTGCACGGTCGCCATCGTTGTGGGGCTCGCGGAATGAGGAGCGCGCCGATTGCGACGCTGCTCGCCGGGGTGATGGCGCTCACGGCTCCGGCCCTGGCGCAGGACGCCACGCGGGGCGCTGTGCTCTTCGACGAAACCTGCGCGGCCTGCCACCAACAGGGCGGGATCGGCCAGCCGGGGCTCGCGCCGCCCTTGGCCGACGGTCCGCTTTGGACCGGTTTTGGGGACAAGGCCCCCAGCTATTTCGGCTCGGTCGTGCTCGGTGGGTTGACCGGTCGGATCACCGCCGCAGGCGTGACCTACATTGGCCTCGCGATGCCACTCCATAATTGGCTGGAAGACGACGAGATCCTCGATATCGCCGCCTATGTGCTCAGCGATCTGAACGGAATCGACGCCGCGCTCGACCCGCAGACCCTCGTGCTCCTGCGTGAGGCCCCTCTCGATGGGGCCACGCTTCATGCCATGAGAAAGGAGGCGCTTGAATGATCCGCCGCTTGTTATTCGCCGCAATTCTCGCCACCACAGCGCTCCCGGCCATGGCGGTCGACACCAGCTCGGGCCGCACCGCGCAGACCAATTACATCCTCAAATGCGTCGGATGTCACGGCGTGGATGGCCATGGTTTCAGCGAGGTTGGCATACCTGATTTCGTGAACCTGATCGGCACCTTTGCCGGAGACGAGGCCGGGCGGGCCTATCTCGCCAACGTCCCGAACGTGGTGGGATCCGGCCTGAACGAGGACGATGTGGCAGAGGTGCTGAACTTCATCATCGCGAGATGGGCGGGCAGCTCGCTCCCCGAGGATTACCGCCCGTTCGACGGCGCCGAAGTCGCGCGGCTTCACGCCCTAGATGTCGGAAACATCGTCGATTACCGTCGGGTGGTCGCCGCCCGACTGGCCGACCTTGGGATCGAAACCGCCGAATACCCCTGGCCCTGAAGACCCTCACGTCCGCCGTTCACCACCCCTTCGACAGCAAAGCCGCTCCCCGACGATGGACGCCAGAACTGCGAACTTGTCGAAACACCGCTCATGCGGATAAGCTTCGGGGGCAGTCGACGGACGCGATCCATTTTCGGCTCGATGTGAAAAGGACATGGAAATGGCGCGCATCTGGTCGGAATGGAAGTCTTCGCTCATCGCATGTTCGATGGTGATCGCCTGCGGTCTCACTGTCGCGGCCTCAGCTCAGGGGGCCGGGCTGCCCGCAGAGGCTTCGGTGATCTCTCCGACGGCCAGCCAGGACCAACGCCGGGCCGCGCTGGATCGGTTCTGGCAGGACTGGAAAAGCGTCTACCTGAAAGAGGGCTGTGGTGGGGCCTATGTCGATACCGCCGGTGATGGCAACCCAACCTATGGAGACAGTGCGTCCGGGACGCTCACCGTGTCGGAGGCCCATGGATACGGCATGCTCGCCCTCGTTAAAATGGCCGAGCGGGACCCCCACGCGAAACCGCTTTTCGACGAGATGCTGACCTACTTCCGCCTGCATCCCGCTGCAAGCGGGCCCGGCCTGATGGCATGGAACCAGACCCGCGACTGCACCGACGCACCCGAGGGGAAGTCAACGGCCAGCGACGGCGACATCGACATCGCGCTGGCACTGCAATTGGCTGAGGAAAAATGGGGCGGCTACGCCGAAGATGCGGCAGAGGTGCGTGCCGCCATTCTCGCCCGTGAGATCACGCGCCATGACCTCGTCAATCTGGGCGATTGGGCGACCTACGAGGTGTATGACATCGCCTCCCGATCGTCGGATTTCATGCCCTATAACTTCTCCGTCTTTGCCGACGCGCCCGGCCGCGATGCCTCCCGGTGGATCGAAATCCGTGACGCGGGATATGAGGTCTGGGGCCGGATTTCCGCGCATTATGCGAAGGATACCGGCCTCGTGCCGGACTTCATGGTCGGAATGCCGGACGATCCGCGCCCCGCACCGCCGGAGTTTTTGGAAGGGGCCTATGACGGCTATTATTCGTGGAATGCCCTGCGCTATCCTTATCGGCTGGCGGCCGACTACCGGATCAGCCACGATCCCCGTGCCGCCGAACGCCTGATGCGGATCAACGCTTGGATCCGCACCGCAACCGGCGGCGACCCGACGCGGATCGCATCGACCTACCGGCTCGACGGCAGCATTCCACGCGATGGCCGGTGGACAGGAGAGGCGGGCTGGATTTCCATGTTCGCGGCGGGCGCGATTGCCGGAAGCGGCGACCCGGCGGCAGATCAGGCCTGGATGGACGCTCTCTGGGCCGCCATGGTCGCCATTCCCATCGAGGAGGGCGACTACTTCGGCAACACGCTCAAGCTCCTCGCGATGATCGACCTGGCCGAGATGTGAACGGCGCGCCATGTGGGGGCAAGAGAGGGGCATGTGACGCGAACAGGCACCAATCAGAGGTAAAATGACTGATAATTCGTCTTATGTATAGTTTAATGCACTAAATCGCCTCACAGCACCCCCTGAAGACGTTCCGCAGTCTCCGGCGCAAGGCTCAGGCTGGCATCGAGCCGCGCGCGCCAGCGCGGACCTTGGCGCATTGCCTCTTCATAAGCCTCCGCGAGATCGTCTGGTCGGTCGTCGGACAGGACCTTGATCAGGAATTCGGCCTGCGCACGGTCCTTGCGGGACTTGGCGTGATCCGGACCGCCACGGCGACGATCCGCCACGATCAGCTTGTGCACCGCAAACCGCTCCGGGCGCGGGATTTGCACCAGCACGCCCGACCGGTACAGTGCAATCGCGGGGATCGGCGCGGCGATCAGATAATTCAGATAATTGAGCCCCAGTGCACTCACCCCGAGTGCCGGCAAGGGTTTGATGGTTTCATCCCCGAAGGCCGGCGTCAGAAATTCGACCAGCGCCTCGCCGCTCGATTGTCGCCAGCGCCAAACCTGTCGGGTCTCGATGCCTGGGACCGGATCGAATTTCAGCGCCTGCAAAATCTGGTCCGGGCTTTCCTCGACACGGTCATCAAGCGCCACGGACAGCCGTTCGAAACTGGCAAAATCAATATCGCCAGTCTGCGCCAACTCCTCACTGTCGAAGCGCACCCCAAGCTCACCCTGATAGAGCCCGTAGGCAGCAGTGCCGATCAGCGTGCCGCCAAGCCGGAACACCCCTGCTTTCGCGAAGGCCAGCAACAACGCCCCCGTGTCACGGTCAGGCGCCATGAAGCCTTCGGCGCGCAGAACCCGCGCCAGACGTGCCATGGATTTTCGCCGGGCCTCCCCCTCTGCCTTGAGCGTTGCGGCTTGTGCGATCCGCGCGCGAAGCTCCGGTGTTGCCTCGCCGAGATAACGGCTGCGAATCTCAGTGCCGAGCCGGAACTTGTCGTAGAGATAGACCCGCTCGCCACGCCGACGCTCTTCGACGGAACCGATCACGAGAGATGCGGCCTCATCAAGATGAAGGCGCTTGAGATCCTGATAGGCCACCTGAGCGGCGCGGGAATGGGACTGGACGGGCATGATTGGCCTTTGAACTATGTGCAACAAACTCATTTATGATGCACACAGCAGCTATGTGCAACAAATTAAAAAACGATGCACATAAATTCGGAACCTTGCTCCAAACGCGCCCCGATGCAAAAGGCCGCACGCTACCCGCCGCTGCGCGACACCACATGATCGCTGCCGATGCCGCCCAGAGATTGAAACAGCCCGCTGGAATTGCTCACGCCGAATTTCTTCAAAAGTTTGGCCCGGTAAACCTCGACCGTGCGATGCGACAGGTCGAGCTGGTTGGCGATTTCCTTGCTGGTCAGCCCGTCCGACAGGTAGGAAATGATTTCGCGCTCGCGTCGGGTCAGGGGCACATAGGGTCGGGTCTCAGACAGATCGGCAAAGCTCCAGACAGCGCGCATCAAGGGCTCGTCCGGTGTAAAAGAATGCCCCCTCACCCGACACCAGAACAGCTCCCCGGTCTTTTTGGCCATGATCCGCTCGTCCCAATAGGTGTTGGTTTCACGCAGCTGTTTGACACCCCGGTCGCGGATGTTCACGAATTCCTCACCCGAAGGGTAGAGCATGGAAAAGACCTGATTGCGCAGCTCATCGCGGCTATAGGCGAACATGTCGGCGAAGGCATCGTTGCAATCGCGGATCACGCGATTCTCCGTGATGACGAGGCCGACCGGCGCGAACGCATAGGCCAGTTCGGCAAAGTCGCCGGTCTCATAGGCCCGATCTATACGTGTTTCCACGATATTGCCTCCTCAAGGTTGCCATGTGATCATCTTTGCAAGGTAGGTCCATCGCGCGTGCGGATGCAACGCGGTGAGCCTGCCAAAATGGGAGGAAATCATGAAGTTACTCAAGCGACTCGTCGCGACCGTCGGCATGGGCATGGCGCTGACCACGACCATGACCACGGCGGTTCACGCGCAGGAGGCGATCAAGATCGCCCTCATCCACGGGCTCAGCGGGTCCAGTTTCGAAGCTTTTTCAAAACAGGCACAGACCGGATTTGAGATGGGCCTCGAATATGGCACCGGCGGCACGAACGAGATCAACGGCCGGCCGATTGAGCTGATCGTCAAGGACACCCAGTTCAAGCCGGATATCGCGCGTGCAGTTCTGGCCGAAGCCTACGGCGATGACGAGGTGCTACTGGCCGTCGGCGCAACCTCTTCGGGCGTGACCGTCGGGATGCTTCCGATCGCCGAAGAATACGAAAAAATCCTGATCGTCGAACCCGCGGTGGCCGACAGCCTCACCGGCCCGGACAGCAACCGCTACGTGTTCAAGACCTCGCGCAATTCTTCGATGGACATGCAGGCACAGGCGCTGGCGCTCAACCCCGACGAAAACCTCTATGTCGCCACGCTGGCGGAAGATTACGCCTTTGGCCGTGACGGCATCACCGCCTTCAAATCCGCTCTGGACGGGTCCGGCGCCACGGTCGTGTCCGAAGAATACGCACCGCAGGGCACCACCGATTTCACCGCCTATGCCGAGCGGTTGTTCAACGCGCTCAAGGACAAGGAAGGCCGCAAGGTCATCCTGATCTATTTCGCAGGGGGCGGTGACGCGCCCGGCAAGATTCAGGCGATGGACCCCTCACGCTATGGCATCGAGATTTCCATGGGCGGCCATATTTTGCCGGTGCTGCCGACCTACAAACGTTTTCCGGGCATGGAAGGGGCTGTGTATTACTATTACGAAGCCTTCGACAACGACATCAACGCGTGGCTGGTCGACGAACACATGAAGCGTTTCGGCAGCCCGCCGGACTTTTTCACCGCAGGCGGCATGTCCGCAGCTCTCGCCGTGGTCAAGGCCCTCAAAGACGCCCCCGATTACGAGACCGACACGCTGATCGCGACCATGGAAGGCATGTCGTGGGACACGCCGAAAGGTGAGATGACCTTCCGCCCCGAGGACCATCAGGCGCTTCAGGACATGTTGCATTTCAAGATCAAGGTCGACGATGCGGTCGACTGGGCGATCCCCGAGAAAGTGCGGATCATTCCCGCCGATGAAATGGACATCCCCATCGGCCGCAACAATCAGGACTAAGCCCCGCCATGTCCCTGCCCTCTCCCGAACAGGGAGAGGGCACAGCGGGCGGTCGTGACACGCCTGGCCCCGCCTGACAGACCTCGTTTCGGCGGCCTGCCGTTCAGGCCTCTGCCTGGTCACGTGACCGCCCTTACCTTTCCTAATCACACCGGATATATGCCGATGACTTCCCCTTCCCTTGTGACCGAGGACCTGACAATCCGCTTTGGCGGCCATGTCGCGGTCAATAGCGTCTCCTGCGCCTTTCACCCCGGTGAGCTCACCGTGATCGTCGGGCCAAATGGCGCGGGCAAGACCACGTTTTTCAATCTGATTTCCGGCCAGCTCACCGCGACCTCAGGCCGCGTGCTCAAGGATGGCACGGAGATCACCAGGCTCTCGCCCTCGGCGCGCGCGCATCACGGCGTGGGACGCGCGTTTCAGCTCACCAACCTGTTTCCACAGCTCACCGTGCTTGAAAACATCCGGCTCGCCGTTCAGGCGCGCTCCGGGCATGGCTGGCGCATGTTCCGCCCGGTGTCCGGGTTTCGCGAGTTGACGCGCAAGGCTGAACATTACCTTGAGGCAACCCGGCTCTCGCCCGTCGCCCATCAAGCTGCCGCCACCCTGCCGCATGGCGATCAGCGCAAACTCGAAGTGGCGCTGCTGATGGCGATGGAACCCGATGTCTACATGTTCGACGAACCGACCGCTGGGATGAGCCTCGACCACGCGCCCGATGTTCTTGATCTGATCGCCCAGATCAAGGCCGACACATCCAAAACCGTGCTGCTCGTCGAACATAAGATGGAGGTTGTCCGCGCGCTGGCCGACCGGATCATCGTGCTGCACAACGGCGAGCTTTTGGCCGATGGCGACCCGAACGAAATCATGTCCAGCCGCATCGTGCGCGACGTCTACCTCGGCACGGCCCAAGGGACGGACGGGGAGGACGCAGCATGAGCCTTTTGTCGATCCGCAACATGAAAACCGACATCGGGCAATACGCCGTACTGCACGATATCAGCTTTGAGGTCCCCGAGGGCGGTGTCTTTGTCCTGCTGGGACGCAACGGCGCGGGCAAGACCACCACGCTGCGCTCGATCATGGGGCTTTGGACCCCCTCACCCGGTTCGGTGCAGTTTCGCGGCGAGGACATCTCGGCGCTGCACACGGCCGAGATCGCCCGCAAGGGCATCGCCTATGTCCCCGAGAACATGGGCATTTTCGGCACGCTGACCGTGGATGAAAACCTGATCCTTGCGACCTCGAACGGCCGGTTCGATCCCGCACGGCTTGCACGCATCCACGCGCTTTTCCCCGCCCTCGAACGGTTCCGCGACAAACAGGCCTGGAGCCTGTCCGGCGGCCAAAAACAGATGCTCTCGGTCGCCCGCGCGATCATCGAACCGCGCGCGCTCATCCTGATTGATGAGCCGACCAAGGGGCTTGCCCCCGCCATCGTCGATGCCATGGCCGAAGCCTTCCGCGAGATCGCCCAGACCACCACCATCCTCTTGGTGGAACAGAATTTCGCCTTTGCCAAATCCCTGGGCCGCGACATGGCGGTGATCGACGACGGACGTGTCGCGCACACGGGGACCATGGCCGATTTCGTGGCCGATACCGCGCTTCAACACCGGCTCTTGAGCCTGTCGCTGTGAAAAGAGAAAGATGTGAGGAGAGAAAGATGACTGCACGCACTGCAACTCTGAGCACCTATTGGGACCGGGCTGGCGGGGTGAACCTGTTGCCGGTCGCCGTCGCCCTGATCGCCTTTCTCCTGATCGGCGCGCCGTCGTCCTGGATCACCCTGACCGTGGCCGGATTGGCCATGGGCATGATGCTGTTCCTCATGGCCTCCGGGCTCAGCCTCGTGTTCGGGCTGATGGATGTTCTGAACTTCGGCCATTCCGCCTTTGTCAGCTTCGGGGCCTTTATCTCCGCCGCCGTTCTGGCGGGATTGGGCGGCTGGCTGGCCGCCGACAGCTGGGTCCTGAACGCCTCTGCCCTGGCGGCGGCCTATCTCGCCGCGATCTGTTTCGGCCTGATCGCAGGCTGGTTTTTCGAAACGGTGATCATCAAACCGGTCTACCGCGACCACCTGCGTCAGATCCTGATCACCATCGGAGCGATGATCGTCGCCGAACAGACCATTCTCGCCTTTTGGGGCGGCACACCCTTTTCCGTGGCGCGACCGCATTTTCTGGAAGGCTCCTGGATCATCGGCGATGTCTCGATCGAAATTTACCGTGCCTTCGCCTTTGCTCTGGGTGCCGGGGTCTTCGTCCTGCTTTATGTCGGTCTCAACCGGACCCGTATCGGGTTGCTGATCCGCGCCGGGGTGGAAGACCGCGAAATGGTCGAGGCCTTGGGCTTTCGCGTCGACCGGCTGTTCATCGGCGTCTTCATGCTGGGTTCTGCGCTGGCGGCACTCGGCGGTGCGATGTGGGCCGGGTATGAAACTCTGATCACCCCGCATATGGGGGCCGATCTGATGATCGTCGTGTTCATCGTGGTCATCATCGGCGGCCTCGGCTCAATCGAGGGCACGCTTTTGGGCGCGCTCCTCGTCGGGTTGATGTCGAATTACGTTGGCTTTCTCGCGCCGAAACTGGCGCTGGCCTCGAACATGATCCTGATGGTGGCAATTCTGTTGTGGCGCCCGAACGGATTGCGCCCGGCGGTCAAGTGAGGAGGATACGATGATCACGTCAGACACCCGACACACCACCGGCACCCTCGTCATCAAGGGCGTGGTCGCCCTGATCGCGGCGCTGCTGCTTTTCGCGCCCTTCCTGTTTCAGGATGTCCGCTCGCTCGAAGTGGCCGCGCGGATCTGCATCTTTATCGTCCTGGTGGCCAGTTTCGATTTGTTGATCGGCTATACGGGGATTGTCAGCTTTGCCCATACGATGTTCTTCGGCTTCGGCGCCTATGGCGCCGCGATCCTGCTCAAACAGATGGGACCGGGCTGGACCCCGGTGCTCCTCGGCGCGCTGGCCGGGGTTGCGGTCTCGCTGGTCTTTGCCGTGGCCATCGGATTGCTGTCGCTACGCGTCAAGGCGATCTTTTTCGCGATGATCACCTTGGCGGCGGCCTCCGTCGTTTTGGTGCTCGCCTCGCAATTGTCGCAGATCACCGGCGGCGAAGACGGGATCATCTACAAATCTCCCGATCTGTTCAAAACCGCGACCAAGCTTTTGACCGATGCCGACGGGAAGGTCGTCCGGCTCTGGGACGTCAAGCTGAACGGCAAGCTCGCGGCCTATTATTTCGTCTTCATCACCTCGCTGATCCTCTTCCTCGCCATGCTGCGCTTTGTCGGGTCGCCCTTTGGCACCGTGCTGAAAGCCATCCGAGAAAACGAGGCGCGCGCCGAGGCCATCGGGTATCGCGTCGTCGCCTATCGCACCGCCGTCTTTTGCCTTTCGGCCACCATCGCCTCGCTGGCGGGGACGGTCTATGCGGTCTGGCTCAAATACACCGGACCCGATACCGCACTTTCCTTTTCCATCATGATCGACATCCTGTTGATGGTGGTGATCGGCGGCATGGGCACGATGTGGGGGGCCGTGATCGGGGCGGTGCTTCTGATCCTCGCGCAATATTACCTGCGCGATCTCATGGGCGCGGCGTCCGAGGCGCTGGCGGGTGTGCCCCTCCTGCCGGAGCTTCTGGCCCCGGATCGTTGGCTGTTCTGGTTGGGGATCATCTTTATTCTGCTGGTCTATTTCTTTCCCAGAGGGATCGCGGGCACGGTGATGACAGGGAGGAAAGGCGCATGATCTCGCCACGTTTCTCTCTCGTCCCTGTCATGGATCACGAAATTCATGTGACCGAATGGGGCGATCCCGCCGGGCGGCCGCTGGTGATGTGGCACGGATTGGCGCGCACGGGGCGGGATTTCGACGAGCTTGCCGCCGCGCTCTCGGACGACTATTTCGTGATCTGCCCGACACCATCGGGCGCGGGCTGTCGAGCTGGTCCTCGAACCCCGAGGCCGAATATTCGGTCGAATATTATGCCGGCATCGCGATGGATCTGATGGATCACTATGGCTTTGCCCAGGCGGATTGGTTCGGCACCTCGCTTGGCGGATTGATCGGGATGCGGCTGGCCTCCGGGCGTCAGGCCGACCGCCTAAGCGCGCTCGTCATCAACGACATCGGTCCGGAAATGCCCGATGTGGCCATCGACCGCATCACCACCTATGTCAGCGACCCGCCGGTCTTTGCCAAAGTGTCTGAGGCCGAGACCTGGCTGCGCGCGGTCTATCGTCCCTTTGGCCAGGCCCCCGACGCCTATTGGCGGCGTATGGCGCGAACTTCGCTCAGACGGCGCGATGACGGGACCCTGAGCCTGCATTACGACCCAAAGATCACCACCCAGTTCACCGCCTCGCGACAAGAGCTGACCTCATGGGACCGCTATATGCGCATCGAAACACCCTGCCATGTCATTCGGGGCAAAAGCTCGGATATCCTGCCGGTCGAAGTCTTTGAGCTGATGCGTCAACGTGGGCCACGGCCCGGTGTGACCGAATTTGACTGCGGCCATGCGCCCTGCCTCGCCCGCCCCGAAGACGCAGAACGCGTGCGAGACATCCTGAGATCCCTGAGCGGGTGAGCCGCAGCCCCGGAACCGGTTGGCCCCCTGAGAGCAAGCCCCCGATCTCTCGGCAATCGCCCGCCGCGGCGGTCTTCGACCTTTTTCCAATCTAGGCTTGTCCCAATCCTGTGCTACATTTCCACCGGGAGGCGACGCGCCATGAAGCAAGTGCCATGAAACACGCACGGCATGTCGAAGAGATCGGGCAGGTGCTCGACGGCGGCCAGACCGGGCGGGACAATTTTGTCTCGGCCTCCTGGCGGCGTTGTGTTGAGCTTTACGGCATGGATCCGATGCGTTCGGATCCGGCCTATATCGTGACCGATGCGGAATTGCGCGACCACCGCAAACAGGCCGAATGGCTGATCGCGACCGCGCGCACGGGACTGCAATCTCTGTTTCGGCAAGTGGCCGGGCAAAATTACGTTCTGTTGCTGACCGATGCCAAGGGCGTCTGCGTCGACTTTTTTGGCGACGATCTCTTTACCGAGGATCTGCGCAGTGCGGGCCTCTATCTCGGATCGAACTGGTCCGAGGATCTGGCCGGAACCTGCGGTGTCGGCGCCTGTATCGTCACGCAAGAGCCGGTGACCGTGCATCAGGACGATCATTTCGGCAATGCCCATGTGGCCCTGTCTTGTACCGCGGCGCCGATCTTCGACAGCCTCGGGCAATTGGCCGCCGTGCTCGATATTTCGCTTCTGCGCTCCCCCACCCCCAAAAGCAGCCAGAACTTGGCGATGAGCCTCGTCACCTCCGCCGCGCGCCGCGTCGAGATGGCCAATCTGATGGCCGAAAGCCCGCGCGACTGGGTGCTGCGCCTGTCGTCCAGCCCGGAGTTCCTCGATGTGGACCCCGAAGCCGCCGTGCGGCTGGACGGCTCGGGTCGGGTGCTGGGCTATACCCGTGCGGCGCGACGGTTGTTCCCCGAAACGGGGCAAATTCTCGGGCGCCGGATCGACGAGGTCCTGAGTGTCAGCGTCGATGATCTGCCGGATCTGATGCGCGACCGTCCCACCGAAGAGCGGGTGATCGAGATGCGCGACGGTGGAGCCCTCTTTGGCCATGCCATTGCGCCGAAGGCCCCGCGACAAGCGCATCCGGGAATGCGGCGCGGCGGGGCTTTGGCCGGTCTGACCGGCGGCGACCCGGACATGGCCCGGCTTTTGGGTCAGGCGGAACGGTTGGCCCCGGGAAACGTCCCGCTATGGATCACCGGGGAAACCGGCACCGGCAAGACCAAACTCGCCCGTGCGATCCACATGATGAGCAAGGCGCAGGGCTTCATCAGCCTCGAATGCGCCACACTGCGCCCGGAGGACATCGCCGATCTGTGCCTCGACACGGTGAGCCTGACGACGCTTCTTTTGCGCCGGGTCGAGGAGTTGAGCGACGAGACGGCCATCGCCCTGAGCGGTTTGCTCGACCGCCGCCCTGATCTTCGGACGCTTTCCACAAGCTGCCTCGACCCGGCCCGGATCCATTTGCCCCGCACACTGTTCCACCGGTTGGCGGGCTACGTTCTCAGCGTGCCGCCGCTCAGGATGCGGCGCGATCTCGACTGGCTGATGTCGCGCCATCTGCGGCGCCATACCGCCGACGCGGTGCGCCTGTCGCCGTCTGCACGCGCCGAATTGATGGGACGGACCTGGCCCGGCAACATCCGCGAGATGGAACAAGTGCTCGATACCGCCGCCGCGCTTTGCGTCGGCTCGGTGATCGACCTTCCCGATCTGCCCCATCCGGTCGTGGCCGACCCTGCCGACGGGTCGCCCGCATCGACAAACCCATGGGACTCGCTGGAGCAGGTTTTGGTCGCCTGCGACTGGAACATGGCCCGCGCCGCGCGGCGGTTCGGGGTCAACCGCTCGACCATCCTGCGTCGGATGCGGGCCGCGGGGTTGCGCCCGCCCGAGTGAGATGTTGCGCAGGCGTTGCGCGCGCAACATGCTGCGCTGCAACGATTGTTTTTCTGTCACCCATGGCCATCGCGCACGTAGATCGCCGCAATTTTCGCACCCCATACTTCTTCTGAACACACGCACAGAGGAGGAGTTGCGATGCTCGACAGTTCAACCACCACCCAGACTCAGGAGCTTCTGGACAGCCTGAACGCCGCATTGGAGGGCGGCGATATCGACCGCGCTGCGGGGCTGTTCGCGACCGACAGCTATTGGCGTGATCTGGTTGCGGTCAGCTGGAACCTGAAGACCGTCGAAGGCCCCGAGGGCGTGGCCGATATGCTGCGCAGCCAGCTCGACCACACCCGTCCGGGCAAGTTCGAGATTCAGTCAGGCGAGATGCCCGCCGAGGAGGACGGCGTCATCACGGCTTGGCTCACATTCGAAACCGCGACCGGGCGTGGTTGGGGGTTGATGCGGATGCGCGACGGTCGGATCTGGACGTTGCTGACCGCCCTGCAAGAGCTCAAGGGGTTCGAGGAAAACCGGGGCAAACGCCGCCCGATGGGCGCAGAGCACGGCGCCAAAAAGAACCGCAGTTCGTGGAAAGAACGCCGAGAGGCGGAAGAGGCCGATCTGGGCTATGGCACCCAGCCCTATGTCGTCATCATCGGCGGTGGTCAGGGCGGCATCGCGCTTGGTGCACGGCTGCGTCAATTGGGCGTCCCGGCCATCGTTCTGGACAAACATGACCGGCCCGGCGACCAATGGCGCTCGCGCTACAAGTCGCTCTGCCTGCACGATCCGATCTGGTACGACCACCTGCCCTACATCAAGTTCCCCGACAACTGGCCGGTGTTCACGCCCAAGGACAAGGTCGGTGACTGGTTGGAGATGTACACCAAGGTCATGGAGATCAATTACTGGTCCCGCTCCGAAGTCCAGAAAGCGCGCTATGACGAGGCCTCCGGCACCTGGGAGGTCAAGGTCAACCGCGACGGCGAAGAGGTCACGCTGCGCCCCACCCAGCTCGTGCTTGCCACCGGCATGTCGGGCAAACCGAACATGCCGCAATTTCCCGGCATGGAGAGCTTCAAGGGCACGATCCAGCATTCCTCGCAACATCAGGGGCCGGATGAATGGGCCGGGAAAAAGGTCGTCGTGATCGGTTCGAACAACTCCGCCCACGACATCTGTGCCGCGCTTTGGGAGGGCGATGCCGATGTGACGATGGTCCAACGCTCCTCAACCCATATCGTGCGCTCGGATAGCCTGATGGAGATCGGCCTCGGTGCGCTTTATTCCGAGGAGGCAGTCGCCAACGGGGTGACCACCGAGAAAGCCGACATGATCTTTGCCTCCCTGCCCTACAAGATCATGCACGAATTCCAGATCCCGCTCTACGACCAGATGCGCGAACGCGACGCGGAGTTCTACCAAGGACTGGAAAAAGCCGGGTTCGATCTCGACTGGGGCGATGACGGCTCGGGCCTGTTCATGAAATACCTGCGCCGCGGCTCCGGCTATTACATCGACGTGGGCGCCAGCCAGTTGATCATCGACGGCGAGGTCAAACTCGCCAAAGGCGGCGTCGATCATTTCGAAGAAGACGCGGTCGTTTTGACCGACGGCACCCGCCTGCCCGCCGATCTGGTGGTGCTGGCCACGGGGTTCGGCTCGATGAACGGCTGGGCTGCGGATCTCATCAGTCCGGAGGTCGCGGATAAGGTCGGCAAGGTCTGGGGCCTCGGCTCCGACACCACCAAGGACCCCGGCCCCTGGGAGGGCGAACAGCGCAATATGTGGAAACCGACCCAGCAGGAGCACCTCTGGTTCATGGGCGGCAACCTGCACCAGTCGCGCCACTACTCGCTCTACCTCGCCCTGCAATTGAAAGCCCGTCTGGAGGGGATCGACACCCCTGTTTACGGCCTTCAGGAGGTGCATCACCTGTCGTGATGCGCATCGCGCGCCCGGGCTTTCTTCCCGGCCCGGGCGCAGAATTTACGAACCTAAGGAGAACCACAATGAAAGCAGCACGCTGGCATGGCGTCAAAGATATCCGCGTCGAAGACATCTCCGAACCCTCCCCTGCGGCGGGCGAGGTCAAGATCAAGGTGGCCTGGACCGGAATTTGCGGCAGCGACCTGCACGAATATCTCGCCGGGCCGATTTTCGTGCCCGTGGACGAAGAGCACCCACTCAGCCATGACAAGGCGCCGATCACCATGGGCCACGAATATTGTGGAGAAATCACCGAATTGGGCGCGGGTGTGACCGGGCTTGCCATTGGCGACCGGGTTGCCATCGAACCGATCTTTGCATGCGGCACCTGCCCCGCCTGTCATGAGGGCAAATACAATCTCTGTGAGAGCCTCGGCTTTGTCGGCCTTTCGGGCGGGCACGGCGGTTTTGCCGCGTTCTCGGTCGTGCCCGCGGGCATGGTGCACAAAATGCCGGACGCCCTGTCGATGGAGCAAGGCGCGCTGGTGGAACCAGCGGCCGTCGCACTCCATGCGGTGCGGATGTCCAAGATCAAGGCGGGCGACACGGCCGCGGTCTTTGGGGCCGGGCCGATCGGCCTCTTGGTCGTCGAGGCGCTGCGTGTCGCCGGTGCGGCCCAGATTCATGTGGTCGAACCCTCGTCCGAGCGTCGCGAAAAGGCGCTGGAACTGGGCGCGACCAGCGCCATCGACCCGATGTCGACCGATCCGGTGGAGACGATCCGCACGGCCACCGGCGGCGTCAACGTCGCCTTCGAAGTGACCGGGGTGCCGCGCGTTCTGCCGCAATGCATCGACAGCACCCGGCACGAAGGTCAAACGCTGATCGTGTCGATCTGGGAGGGCGACGCCGCGTTCCAACCCAACACCGCCGTGCTGAAGGAACGCCAGCTTCTGGGCACCATCGCCTATCGCAACATCTATCCGGCAGTGATGGAGCTTATGACCCAGGGCTATTTCAGCGCCGACAAACTTGTGACCAAACGCATCTCCATCGACGAGATCGTCGATCAGGGGTTCGAAGCCCTCGTGGCGGAAAAATCTCAGGTGAAAATCCTGGTCAAAGCACCCGAGTGATTTGATGTCGACAAGGCGGGCCAGATCATCCGAACGGGCCCGCCTCTTTTACCGAACAAAGTCGTTTATGAAGATTTGCCCTGAGGGCAAAGACGTTCCAAAATGCGATAGAGGTCGGGCGCCCCGACCTCAGGATCGAAAAGATGGTCCAACTGACCCTCAACGACATTGAGCGTCTCCTCATAGATCGCCGCCAGAGATCGCCGCCGTGGT
The DNA here is from genome assembly GCF_963676475.1 of uncultured Celeribacter sp. Taxonomy (NCBI): domain Bacteria; kingdom Pseudomonadati; phylum Pseudomonadota; class Alphaproteobacteria; order Rhodobacterales; family Roseobacteraceae; genus Celeribacter; species uncultured Celeribacter sp. The sequence continues at coordinate 803,861 of NZ_OY781107.1, forward strand.
GGGAATATTCATGTCCTCGGCAACAGGGCGAAGGCCGCAGCCTATCGCCAAAGGCTGCGCCGCGCCCGTCAGGAGATCACCCGGTTTCTGGAGAAATCTTGCGGAAATGTGTCGCAAAACGCCGCCTGTCGATGCGAACACCGCCTGAGCGCGGCGCAAAAGAGCGGGCGGGTCACGCTTGGCACCCCGGCTTTCGGACTGGCCGCCCCGGCCTCTGATATCCCCGCATTGCGTCGCCGCGTCAGATCGCTTGAAGAGGGCAGACGGGCCGCCGCGCTGATGCGATCGAACCCTTCTTTTGCGACCGATGTCGGGGAATTGGTCCTTGCGGCCCTGAAATAGCGCGCGGGCCTACCTGGTCCGGGCGCGCGCCGAACATCACGTCTCCGACGACGTCATCCAAAGAGCCTCAAACAACTGCCGCTGCATGGTCGCGAACTCCACGCTTTCGATGATCATGCCGTAATTTTCCCGCATGGACGAGATCAGGCAGACCTTGTCGTCATAGATCAATGTCGTCATCGACAGCAGAACATTCTCAGGGGCGAAACGGAGATGGCGCAGATCGCCTGAATCCGACGGCCAGATTGAGGCGACGTCTTTCGTGCGGGACCTGATCACCCGGAGCCAGATGCCCTTTTCTTTGCGCGCCGCGATGAAATTCTCCATCTCCTGAAGACCGGGAACCTCACGCAGCTCATCCATGGACAAAATACCGAGCAACGTCGGATTTGTCCCCTTGATGCTCAAGGTATCTTTCAGCGCGATCAAAATCCCCTCGCGGCCTTCGTAATAGCGAATGCGGGGTTTGCCCTTCGCGCGGTTATAGAGTGACCGCAGCTCCGGCATCACCTCGTTGAGCATCTGTTTGCGGGCCTCGATCCGCTCCAGCAAAACAGAGGGATCTTCGGCGACGACAATGCGCTTGTTGCCACTTTTCACGATGGCGACGAGACCCTCCTCCTCCAGCCGAGACAGCGCGTCATAGGCCGTGGTGCGCACCAGCCCTGCGCGCGTGGCCACATCGGAAATCGGGGCCTCGCCCAATTCGATTGCCGCCACATACAACCGGTAGAGCGTACCGCTGATGCCCAGCTTCGACAATTTGCTTTGAAAATCATACATCGGACAGCCCTCAAACCTCTAAACCCGTAAAATAATGCGACTTCAGAACGCGCACAAGGGAATCTTGCCTGTCGGAATCATTCGACAAACTGAGTCGAACTTTGTGTCGAAAACGTCCGACAAATTATCGAAATAATGAAAATTAAGATTAATAAATAATCAACAACAAACAATTTTGATCACTTTAACGCCAAAAATAGCTCCAAAAAACGAATTTTTGACGCACAATTGACAGTCAGGTGCAAAAATCGCACAAAATAAACGTGTCTAATTTAATCGACTAAATCGAGGTGAGCGATGACTTTCAAAGCGGCAGTGATTCAGGCAGGCGCCGTGCCATTCGATATTGAGGCCAGCCTCGCCAAGGCGGAGGTGCTGATTGCCGAGGCCGGTGCGCAGGGCTGTCGCCTCGCCGTTTTCCCCGAAGCCTATATTTCCGCCTACCCCAAGGAACAGAGCTATGAGATCTCCGTCGGGGTGCGCACGGACGCAGGTCGCGAAGAATTCCGGCGCTACGTCGACAGCGCCATTGAAATCCCCGGCGCCGAGACGGAGCGTCTGGGACAGGCGGCCGCCGCCGCCGGGCTTTACCTCGTGATGGGCGTCATCGAACGTGAGGCGGGCACGCTCTATTGCACCGTCGTCTTCTTTGGTCCCGACGGAACGCTTTTGGGCAAACATCGCAAGCTGATGCCAACCGGTGCGGAACGTCTGGTCTGGGGCTTTGGCGATGGCTCGACAATGCCCACCTTCGACACCGACATTGGCAACCTCGGCGCCGTGATCTGCTGGGAAAACTACATGCCGATGATGCGCATGGCCATGTACGGTCAGGGCATCAACCTCTATTGCGCCCCCACCGCCGACGACCGGGACAGCTGGCAAGCGACCATGAAACACATCGCCCTCGAAGGCCGCACCTTCGTGTTTTCGAGTTGCCAGGTGTTGTGGGAAAAAGATTTCCCCGAAGACTATGCCTTCACCCGCACCGATCCCGACCGCATCATGATGCGCGGCGGCAGCGTGATCCTTGATCCCTTGGGCAATGTCCTCGCAGGCCCGCTGTTCGACGAAGAGGGCATTCTGGTCGCCGAGATTGATCTGGACGCGGTGACACGCGGCAAGCTCGATTTCGACGCCGCCGGGCACTACGCCCGCCCGGATGTTTTCGAACTGCGCGTGAACACGACGCCCCGCGCGCCGGTCACCTATACCAAAGCCGAGGGATAAGGAGAAACGATGCAACGCCTGTCCGACGTTTTCACCCAATTGCTCAACCTGCTCTCCGGGCTCGCCTTTGCCGCCGCCCTTGTGATCAACGCCGCCAATGTTGCAGGGCGATACCTGTTTCACAGCCCGATCTTCTGGGCCGAAGAGGTCACGACCCTGCTCATCATCTGGTCGGTGTGCCTGATGTCCTATCGCTTGACCCTGCAGGGGGAAAACCTCTCCGCCGAAATTCTCAAACCTATATTGCCGCGTGCCGCATTGCGCTGGGTCGCCTTTGTCCTCGCCGCCGCAGGCGCTATCCTCTGCGGCTATTTCGCCTATAACGCCTATCTCGTTGTCGAGCTGGTCGCCCGGTTCTCTCAGGTGACCAATGTGGCAGAAATCCCCAAGCAATACGTCAATGGCTCAATCTTCGCGGCCTTTGTGCTGGCCTGCCTCGGCGGCATCGTGCGCAGCCTTTCTCTGCTCGTTTCAGATCAACTCCTCACCGCATCCGAGCCCGTCGAAGTTCAAGATGCACTGGCAGGTTCCAAATGACACTCATCGCTATTCTCGCCGGCTTGCCGCTCCTGCTGTTGATCATCGGTCTGCCGATCTATCTCGTCCTGCTCACCACTGCGAGCGTCGCCATCCTCACCCAGATGAGCGTCCCCGCCACCATGGTGCCGCAGATCATGTTCGGCGGCCTCGACAAATTCGCCCTGCTCTCCGTTCCGTTCTTCATCTTCGCGGGTGAGATCATGTCGCGCGGCGGCGTGTCGCGGCGCATCGTCAATTGCATTCTGATGCTCTGCGGCGGGTTGAAATCCGCCCGCCCGATGACCGCCATCGGCGCCAGCGAATTTTTCGGCGCGGTCTCCGGCTCAAGCCCCGCCACCGTCGCCGCCATCGGCCGGTTGATGTACCCAAGCCTGCGCGAGGGCGGCTACAGCGAAAAGTTTTCGCTTGGCCTCATCACCTCCGCTGGCGGCATCGCAAGCGTCATGCCGCCCAGCATCCTGATGATCCTTTATGCGGCCTCCTCCGAGCAATCCGTCACCGCGCTCTTTGCCGCCGGGATTCTGCCCGCCCTGCTGCTCGGCCTCGTCATTGTCGGATACATCCTCTGGGTGTCGCGCAAAATGAAACCCTCGGGCACCAACACGGCGCAGAAAGGCGAGGCCCTGTCGCTCTTTCTCTCGGCCCTGCCCGCACTCGGCACACCTGTCGTCATCCTCGGCGGCATCTACTCCGGCATCTTTTCCCCGACGGAATCGGCGGGCGTGGCGGGCGTCTACGGCGTTCTGGTCGCGCGGTTTTTCTACCGTGAAATCACTTGGCGCGAGATTTGGAGCGTTGTGCTCAGCTCCGCCCATTTGACCGCGCAAATCCTGCTCGTCGTCGCCGCCTCCGGGGTGTTTTCCTGGGTCCTCACCACCAGCGGCGTGCCGCAGACCCTCGTCAATTTCGTCGAAGCCGCTTCGAGCGAGCCTTGGGTGGTCCTGCTGACCATCAACATCTTCCTGCTGATCGTCGGCTGTTTGATGGACCCGGTCTCCGCGATCGTTCTTTTGACGCCGATGCTGGTGCCTGTGGTCACCCATCTCGACGTAAACCTTGTCCACTTCGGCGTCATCATGGCCGTGAACCTGAGCATCGGCATGTTCACACCGCCCTTCGGTCTGAACATCTTCACCTCCAATGCCCTGTTCGGCGCCCCGATTTCGCGCATCAGCGCGGGCCTCGTGCCCTTCATCATCCTGCAAACGCTGGCGCTCCTTCTGATCACCTATGTGCCCGCGATCTCCCTGCCGCAACTCTTGTTCTGATCCCTCTCTCTAGACCCTTAAAATGGAGCTCTCTCATGTCACTATTCCGACCCAACCGCCGCAACATGGTCAAAGCCGCGGGCACCTGCCTCTTGCTCGCGACCCTCGGTGCCTCCCCTGCCTTTGCGCAAGAGTTCACCATGAAGCTGGCCACCGCCACGGTGAATGATGTCCAGACCGAAGCCATCAAACGCTTTGCCGAACGCGTCGAGGAACGTTCCGAAGGCCGCATCAAAACCGAGCTTTACCCCGCAGCACAGCTTGGTTCGAACGCCCGTATGATCGAGGGCCTGCAATTCGGCACCGTCGAATTCTACACCGGCCCCGCCGCCTATCTCGTTGGCGTCGACTCGCGCTTTCAGGTCACCGACCTGCCCGCGATTTTCGAAGATGCCCGCCACGCCCAACGGGTGTTCAGCGATCCGACATTCCGCGAAACCTTTCTGAACCTCGGCGCCGACAAAGGTCTCGTCGGTCTCGGCACCTATATCTACGGCAACACGGCGTTTGCGACCGCCTTTCCCGGCGATACGGTTGAGGCCTTCAACGGCAAAAAACTCCGCGTTCTCGCCTCGAAAGTCGAACGCAAAGGCGTCGAGCTCATGGGCGCCACAGCCGTGCCCATCGACTTCAGCGAGGTCGCAACAGCCTTGCAGCAAGGCACCGTGGACGGCATGAAAAGCTCCCCGCCCGCCTTCACCTCGCTCAAACTCTACGACATCGTGAAACACATCACCGCCACCGAAGACGGCGTGATGGGCGAGGTCATGATGGTCAGCAAAATCTGGTGGGACACCCTGCCGGAAGACCTGCAAACCATGCTGCGCGAAGAGGCAACGGCGCTTGAGCCGGAGCTTTACGACTATGTTCTGGAAGACCAGGCCAACGCTTACAAAACCTGGGAAGAGATGGGCGGCACCGTTCACTATCTGCCGAAAGACGAACGTGACGCCCTTCTCAAAGAAATGCGCGTCGCCGTGCTCGAACTGCTGAACGAGGACCCCAAAACCGCTGAAATGCTCGCGGTCCTTCTCGACGCGGCAGACCGCACAGCAACGCAATAAGACAACACCGTCAAAAGATCAGGCTGCCCTGTCCCCTGTCAGGGCAGCCCCTGTTTGAGAGAGGCTTTTCCATGCAATTCGATATGACAACCCTCGCGGCGCGCAAACGCTACAAACTTTTGTCGTCGCTTGTGGTGCCGCGCCCGATTGCATGGGTCTCCACCCTCTCGCGCGAGGGCATCGTCAACCTAGCCCCCTATAGTTTCTTCAACGTGATGGGCCACGACCCGGCGATTGTGGCGCTCGGGATTTTGGAACATCCGGAAAAGCCGCTCAAAGACACCGCGCGCAACATCACCGAAACCGGACGCTTTACGGTCAATCTGGTGACCGAGGCGCTGGCGGCACAGATGAACCAGACCGCCACAGACCTGCCCTATGCCGAAAGCGAAGCCGACATGGCCGCCATCGCCATGTCCCCGGCCATCGCCAACGGGGTGCCCGGCATCGCGCACTCTCCTGTCCGGCTGGAATGTCAGTTGATGCAAACCATATCGACGCGCACCTCGCAGAAATCGTTCTGGGGGAGATTGTGGCGCTTCACGTCGAGGACGCGCTGATGCTCGATTCAGAGACGGCCAGAATTGATCTGGAGGCCCATCGTCCGATTGCCCGCATGGGCGGCGCAGGTCTCTATTGCAGAACGGCGGATCGTTTCAGCCTTGCGCGCCCGGACAGCAAAACCCAGCCGCTCGACTGACCTGACGGGAAATTTTCCCTGCCCCTTCTCCGTGCCCCTTCGACGCCCCGACAAGGGGCTGCTGACGTTCGGATGTCCTTTCGGGTCGGTCCGCATCTAGTCGGGCTTATGGCCCAGGCTCGCGACAGCCCGCAGGAGATCGTAGGGATTTGCGTCGGGCCGTATTTCTTCTGCAGCGACGGTCGCATCCAGCAAACGTCGCAACGCGGGCTCAAACCGGCTGTCGAAATAGGCAGGCAGAGCTTCGAACGCCGGGTCTCCAGAATGCAGGGCGGCAGCCAGTCCGCGCTTGGCAACGATGAAATCGACATAGCGTTGCATCCAGCGGTCAAGCGCCTCCCCCGGAGGATAGGTCCTTGCCAGATCTGCCGCAGCCTCCGCGCAGGCGTCCACCTCGCTGCGAAACACCGCCGCGATCAGATCGGAGCGCTGCGGAAAGTTTCGGTAGATGGTTCCAACGCCAGCCCTATCAGCGATCTCGCGCATGGGCGTCTCGACCCCCGACGTGGCAAAGATGTCCCGCGCTGTCCGAACGAGTGTCTCGATGTTGCGCTTCGCATCTGCGCGCAGATTTCGGTGCGCGGGAACCGGTGCGACTTGCCCTGATCGGCGACGATGGCCCGACCGGCACGTTCTCCGATGAAAATGGACCTGTGCCCTGGTGAAGACCGGCGGAGCTGTTTGGCACGTCTTCGGCCTCAACATCCCGAGCTTTGGTCGTGCAGTGCGACGGTATAGCCCCTGCCCTTCGGTCGTCAGCGCCGGCGACCGCGTGGTGCGTCTTGTGGTTCCAAAATTGAATTAACAAATTTGGACTTCCCTTATGTCCGTGCGTCGAACAGTTTCTGCAAAGAAAAAGGAGTTATTCCATGACATTCCAACCGACTTTGCCGACCCGCTTGCTCGGAGAAAACCTGTCCGTTTCCGCCCTCGGCTATGGGGCCATGGGGCTGAGCGAGTTTTACGGCGAGACCGATCCCGGGATTATTGACACCATGCTGATGACAGTGCTCAGCGAGGGGATAACCCTGATTGACACCGCAGATGTCTACGGGCGCGGGCACAATGAGGAGATCATCGGCAAGGCCCTAAAAGCTGCGCCGGCAGAAGAGCGGGCGGCCATGCGGATCGCTACGAAATGCGGCATCGACCGGCCGAAGGACGCCGCTTATGCGCGACGGATCAACAACGATCCGGCCTATATCCGCGCCTGCTGCGATGCCTCGCTGTCCCGTCTGGGTGTCGAATGCATCGACCTGTTTTACATTCACCGGGTGGACCCGGATGCCGATATTGCCGCGACCATGGAGGTGCTGGGCGACCTTGAGAAGGCGGGCAAGATCGCCGGTGCGGGCCTGTGCGAAGTGTCTGCGGCAACATTGCGGCGCGCACATGAGGTGTTTCCGGTCACAGCGATCCAGAGCGAATATTCGCTTTGGACGCGCGATGTCGAAGAGGATATCCTGCCACTCACGCAGGAACTGGGCGTCGGATTCGTTGCCTACTCGCCGCTTGGAAGAGGATTTCTAACCGGGCGCTACAAGTCCACGGACAACCTGTCCGCCGGGGATTTTCGCCTTTCGAACGCGCGCTTTACCGGCGACAATCTGGATCGCAACACCGCGCTTCTGGCCAAGGTGGAAGCCTTCGCAGCACGCCACAATGCCAGCGCCGGTCAGGTTGCCCTGGCTTGGCTTTTGGCCCAGGCGGAAAATATCGTACCGATCCCCGGCACCCGTTCGCCGGAACGGCTGCGCGAAAACATCGCGTCGCTGTCCCTGGACCTGTCCCACGAGGAGCTGACGACCCTGTCCGACATCTGGAAGCCTGGTGCTACCGCCGGAGAACGCTACAGTGCGGAGGGCATGAAAGGGATCAACGCCTGATCCCGCTCAGCCCGGGGTATGCCGTTTGAATTCCTCGATCATACGCCGAACCTCGGGCCGCGCGCCCTGATCACGCCAGATCACATAGATCGGGATCTGCAACTGATCGGAAATCTCGGCGGCCAGTGAACGATAGACCACATTGGGATGGCGGACCGAGGTCCGGAGCGTTGGCAAAAACGTCGCCCCCTCCCCCGCTCCGATCCGTGAAAGCAGTTGAACGTGATCATCCGGCTCGCGCAAACGTGGTGGGCGATATTGGTGATGCGCAAAGACCTGCTCGAAGATGTCGGCATAATGAGGGTTTTCATTTTTCGAGAACCAAAACAGGGGAAGATCGTCAAAATCCTTGAAAGTCACGTGATCTTTCTGCGCGGCCGGATGATGCGCGGGCAAGGACACGCGGATCGTTTCAGTAAAGATCTGCAACCGATCTATGCTGTTGGGCGTATCGCGATAGGCACCGATGATCGCTGCATCCAACTCCCCCGATTCGACCAGCGACGCCAGATTGCGTGAGGCACCATATTCACGCTGAATCACCACTGAGTCGCCTATTTTATCCAACATATCTTTCATGATCGGCAACGCGGTAAAGTCGAACATAAAGCTCAGTCCAATCTTGATCTGACGACTCAGTCGGTCCTCGGCATCGCTCATTCCCGCGATCGAACTTTCCAACATATTGATGATGCGTCGCGCGTCTTCGACAAAGACCTCACCCGCAGCTGTCAGGCTCACGTGATGGGTTGAGCGGTCGAGCAAACGCACACCCAGAACATTCTCAAGCTCCTTGATCTGCCGTGACAGGGGCGGCTGCGACATGCCTAGGTGCGTCGCCGCTCTGCGAAAGCTCATTTCTTGAGCCACAGCGACGAAGCATCGAAGCTGCTGGATGGTGGGAAGGCGGTGAGACGTCACCATAAGATAAGAATTCCTATTTTAAAACAAAAAGATACGACAAACCATCAAGTGTGCTTCGAGCCCATCACGATCCAATAAGAGTAATATCAAGAATAGTATTCCAAAATTCTGCGCCGCAGAAAAGAGTAGAAGTGCGAAACCTCAAAACAACCTGAGGTAATATCACTCTATATAAGGAACGCTATCAATGGCTTCGAAGTATCTTCTGATCTCGCGCTATTCTTTCAAAACTGGCGCAGCGATTCCCTCGCACTTCATCGACGATGCAACCACCCGAAATTTCTGGTCGGACGCGCAGAACGAACTGATGCAGCTGCGTGCCTTTGAAGACCTGTCGGAGCTGCCCGACACTCTTGCAAAATGCGAATCTGAACTCAGCCAGGCCACCCCGGGACTGATCGGTGACGTCCGCCGCGAACTGGTCGACCTTGTCGAGCAGGTCAAGAGCGCCGAAGACGCACTGCCGCAGACGCCCTATGTGCAACTGCGACACGTCGAGGTGGTGCCCGAGCGGATGGCCGAATATCGCAAATGGCGCGAGGAAACCATCTTTGATGTGGTGCGCAGCCATGACGAGGTCGAGAGCTTTTCGGCCTATCATTCCCTGATCAGCGGCGTGCCCGGCGTGAGGTTCGTGTCTGGTTTCAGCTGCCTCCCCGAGGCCTACGCCGCCGTGTTCAACAGCGAACGCTACAAGACCATCGTTCAGCAAGCCGGCGACGGCTATATCACCGGCGGCACCGACGGGCTTTACACCCGGATCTACAACGGTTTGTCCAGCCTTGCCGCCTGACCTCTCATTCCCCTCCCCCGAAGTAAGCGAGAAGTATCATGGAAAATCATGAAATTGTTATTGTCGGTGACCAATTCCACCAATTCGCTAACGGAAAGAACGCCATTACCCAGTCGCAGTTTCACGCATTGTCGAGCCTGCCGGACTGCTGTTTTCGCAGCAAAATGCGACTGACCCTCGGCCAGGCGTGCGCCATGACGAGGTATCGAAGATTATTGAAACCAACGGGTTGGCTCAAAAGGTCGATTTCACCGATCTGCACCGCATCGGCCTACGCGCGCCCGGCACCCATTCGCACAAGCGTCAGATTCATAACACCGTCATCGCCAAGCCGGAACGCATCGGGGAGGATCTGTATTCCTGCGCATTGCTCATTGACGAACGCTGCGAGCTTATGGGCGACCACCAGACCGGGCAGCACATCAGGGCATGATCCGGATCGAGGCCTTCCGCCAATCTTTCCTTGCGGTGAGTGAGGAGTTCTATCCGCTGGAGGGCACCAACAAGACCTACTTCGTCATCAACTCGATGGAGACATCCTTTTCCAACTTCGTCTTTCCGCTGCCGGCAGAGGTGCGGATCAACGTCATCGAATGCGAAGCAAAACCATATCGCGTGCGGCTGCGGATGGAGATGACGGTGGTGCAATACGGCGTCCCTTGTGCCGATTGCAAAGCACTGTTCACGGTCTACCCAGAGAGCGTTATCGCCGAGAAGGAAAAACAGCTCGCCGACGAAGTCCTGTCGAAGGTAACGCAATGAGCCTGTGCACCCCAATCGAATTGGAGCTGACACCGACAACACAGGGTCCGCTCTACCCGCCAAGCGAGATCTGCGATGGCGAAGGAAACTTCGTTGTGGTCGGGCGGATCTGTGACGGGCAAGGGGGGCCGGACTGGGGTGGGGCGATCGTATCGCCCCATACCATCCCGCCCGCATTCGGCGAGGCTGGACGTTATGACATCCTGCGCCGCTTCGATCCCACAGCCCTGCCCGCCGATCTGGAGGATGAGGTTCTGTGGACCCTGCCATTGCCTCTGCCATGCAACAATTACCCAATGCTTTTTGCGCCGGAACAAGCCCCCGAGGCACATCGCACGAAACGCATAAGCCCTCCGTTACATGCGGCCTATGTACCCGATCCCTTTCCCGATCCAGCGCGCCCCGGGCGAACCGCATCAGCAACGTGATCCTGCTCTATATGAGCACACGCATGAGCTATGGCGGTGCGATCGGATTGCACGGATTGGGCGCGGATATCCATGCCCAGCTCAAACTGACAGAACCGGCTTTCTCCGATCTGGTGACCGTCGCCTGACCGCATTTTTCCCTCTTCCTTCGAACCCGAAAGGAACCCCGATGCCCTTTGTCACCATCACCACCTGGAAATCCGACGACGATACCGCCGCAGAACGGTTGATGAGCGCGGTCACCCGCGCGGTCCACGATGCCACCGGCGCACCTCTCGACAAGATCGCCGTTGTCATCTCCGAAATTCCCAAGAGCCGCTGGTCCGAAGCCGACGTGCTCGCCACAGATCCCGCATTTCCGACGCTCAGCAGGCGTATGAGCTACGAGAAGGACCCGGCATGAGCTACGCGTTTTTTGATGTCGACGACACGCTTATTCGGATCAAGAGCATGTTCGACTTCTTTCCCTTCTGGTGCGACCTGCAGGGAGCGCCAGAGACGCTGGACCGGTTCAACACAGCCTTTGAACACACCTTTTCCGAACGTCGCCCGCGCGAAGACCTGAACCGGCTTTATTATCGCTTTTTCGCTGGCGAAAACGAAGTGCAACTTTTGGCGGCGGGGCGGCTTTGGGTCAAACGGCGTTTTGGTGCGCAAGGGCTTTCCGAGGCGATGATTTTCCCCGAAGTGCTCGAACGGTTGCGCGCGCATCGCGCTGGCGGCGTG